>NVTG01000128.1 GCA_002401495.1 Candidatus Kaiserbacteria bacterium | reverse complement strand
AAGTAACAAATGTTATTATACTCTTCATTTTTGAAATATCCTTTGATGCTTTTTATCCATTTTCTAAACTTGGGCTTAACATCCTCGATGTGTATATCATCATCAATGCTCGCAACAATGCCATCTCTCTCGTCACGTTTTTTTCTTTCTCTAAGTTCATCCTCATAATACTCCTTAAGATACTGTTCGATTGCTTTATCTTCTGAAAGACCTTCACGCGTCAATAGTTCAAAACAACGACACATTCTTTCAAGACGATTGAGTGAAGGGTTCTTACGCCCTTTACTTTTAGAGATCCTATGGACCCTTTCTAGGTCACCCACCACATCTTTCCACTTAGCATCAGTACGAATTTCAACACGACAATATTTATTGTCATTAGATCTAGACAACGGAATAACATCCTTATCTTTGAATGCAGAAGGCAGGACCTCTTTTACTCTAAAATCAATGGGTACTTTTAACTTCCATTTCTTTTGACACAGCTGTAACTCTTCGCCATCTAAACTGACCCAAATACGATGTTCACCCTTTTCTTCAACCAGTCTTTTTTTATTCAGCGACTCAAAAAATTCTTCATATTCAGGTTCGACTCTGATTAACATCCATCTCAACTGAGCTATTGTTTCGGATTCAGTCATTGTGCCTCCCAAGCACTTCCTAAAAAGCTTGCAGAAGGCGACTTGGGCAGCCGTCTCCACAGTTTTGTGATACTTCACAGCAGCGTGAAAAGCAAGCTAGGCGACCATTGAAGACTCTTCAATAACCCTGCTGAGTGACTACGCTACACATCCTCTTCCACAGAGGTATTCGCTATTTTCTTGAAGTTTGTCGCAAGTTTTGGGCTCATGTTACTGACAATTTCCAAACCATCTTCTCTCCAGCTATCACCGAGCATAGCTTGAAAACTACTTGCAACAGTTTTCAAATGCAAACCGCTCTCAAGCGCATTTATAAAATCATCCTCAAGTGAAAAGAATAACCCGTCATCAAACATCATTTCTCCATTGGCTGTTGCGGTCCCAAAACATTTGTTATAGGTCCGGTCACAAACCCCCTTCATGGACCATCTGTTTCAATTCTCTTTGGACTGTAGATTTGCAGCACCCGACCAGTTCAGCGATCTTTCGCTGGGAGAGCCTCTTGTTCGCAAGCTCTCGGATGAGTTTTGAATTTCGACTTTTCTCGCGCCCTAGCTTTTTACCCTTAGCTTTGGCATTCTCTAAGCCGCACTTTACACGCTCTGAGATCAACTCACGTTCCAATTCAGCTATAGCACTAATGATCGTGAAGAGCGCTCTGCCAATAGCTGTGCTCGTATCTAGCTGTTCGCTCAAAGATACAAACGATACCTCATGCTGGTCAAACTCCTGAAGAGCTGAAAGAAGGTGCTGAGTACTACGAGCAAAGCGACTGAAGGAATACACAACGACGGCATCAACATTGCCACTCCGCACCTCACTCATCATTACATCAAGTTGGGGGCGAGAAGATTTTGAGCCAGAGATCCCTTCATCAAAGAAGAGACGGTAGCTCTTTATATTGTTTTGCCGACAGTATTCTTTCAGTGCGCGTTTCTGCGCTTCAAGTCCAGTCGCTTGATAGGAGGTTGATGTTCGTGAGTACAAAGCTATATATTTCTTGCGTGAATCCATTCATATATTTTATCAGCTATTTAACATAAAGCCGAGTGACTTATCATCGGCGCCTCAAAACACCGTTCGGTGACTGTAACTACTTACCTTTGAGTCCACCGTCACGACACCAGTCGATCTTAGCTTTTGTGCCACCGTCATAAGGGTAAGCTAGTTTTTCTTTGAGCAAGTATGTAGACAAGGATAGACCATCGACAATTAAATCACCGACAATACGAAAATACTTACCTCGCTTAACATTGATCAGATCAATGCGCTTTGCCCCTCTTAAGATCGCAGCGACTTTATTTTTGGCGATATAGCCGAGCTTCTTTTCACATTGGTTTTTCGTACGTAGCTCTGGTGTGTCCACTCCAATAATTCGAATAGATATTTTTTTGCCAAGTAGTGGATGAACGTTTGGAATTTCTACAGTGACCGTATCAGCATCATAATTCTTTAGATACTTCACACACCTGAACGTCGTGGCAACATGCTGGCAGTTCTCTTCAGCAACGGCGGTGAATGATGAGAGTATTGAAAGTACCAATAATAGTTTGAACAAACTATCTCCCTTCCTTCAGCATCTTAGCAACTTTGAGGGCACTTTGGCAGCCAGTCTTGGTTTTAGAACCGAAGTGAGTCTCCATTGAAGGAGTTTGCTTATCACAAACAAGTGTTGAGTACTCAATACCCTTCACGATCTCACATGCTTTTCCTGTTGATTCTATATAGGCCTTAAGATTGACTAGGCTAACCTCAGTTATCGTACATCGGCAAATTTTCGAGCGACAGTCCACAGCATACTCTTGTTGCTGGAAGCGCTTCTTTGCTTGTTTGCAAGCATTCAATGAACTGAACAAATAAATACTGATTCGCTCTGGCTTGGTGCAATTTACAATAAAGCTTCCCGTAACGGGTTCACTTAAAGTGCAAACTCTCCCTTGAAGAGCGCCATAACTTCTAACAGTATTAGGTGATATTTCTTTTTTATGTTCACAGGTGGAAGTGTTGGTATTCCACTGCCAAACATTGGCACTTGCGCCTATATATAGAAAAAATATACCGCCGCCAAAAGCGTAACTCAGCTGCAACAGAACTCTGAATACTTCCATCAGATTTACCGTTTCTTTGATTTCTGCTGATACATTGCTAAAATTTCATCACACTTTACTTTAGAAGGGGCGATAAAATAAGAAAGGTCTCCACACGTCGCCATATAAAAACCTCCTCCATCATCAACTTTGCAATTTTTCTTTTTATAAGACTCTATGAACTTTTCCATTGGAAAATCTCCTTTGACACATTTCCGCTGGCCGACATCAAGCACCCAAACAGCTCCATAGCTTACCGTTGTGTATAAAAGAAAAAATGCCACCCCACATAATATTGATCTCATACTTTCTCCTCCCTATTGTAGGTAATTTTCCCTTGTCATTATTCATTCTTGTCGCCGCTTTAATCGTCTAGCTGATATTTCGAATATTCCGGAGAAGGCTTCTTCTTCCGACGTATCAAATATTTGTGTTAGCGGTATACTTGCTGGATCAGATGCTTTTGAGTACGTGCCTGTCATCAAGAATTGAAAATCGACTCCAGTAGTCGCACACAAACGAACCAGAGGCCCCATGTCGGTCGGCTGAACACCTTGAAGCCAATCATGTGCAGTTGACTCTGGCACTTCGAGAATGGCCGCTAAGGCCCTCACAGACAGACCTCTTTCCTTCGTCACGGCATTGAAATTGACCGTGAAAGGTGAAGGTTTGTTTTTAAGCTTACTCGACTTCTTTTTCATCCACCCCTCAATCGGTTCATAGTGATGTTATGGATTAGCGTTTTCCGAAATGACAAACACCATCCGAGATCACGGACGACTTTATTTCTTCTCATTTGCCACTGGTTGTGGAACTTTGTTAGGCGTTAGCCTTTTGGTCATATCTACCTCGGCGTCAACTGCATCATAGATCGATTGAAGTCGGTCACTCGCTCGTGTGAGGATTAGTCCAATGCCGATGAGGTCGGTCGCATCAATTTGAAAACTGCCAGCCACAGAAAGAACCGCACCTAACGATTTGATTTCTCGAATGATACTGAAAAGCTCTGACGGATCTTCTGATAACTTACGTTGAGTCATAAGGTCATTATGCCGGTGATTTTCTGAATCTCGGATCCATTTTTTTTTGGAACCGCAAAACGATACGATATCGGCAATATTAATACCTATGGAGAGTCGAAGAGCTTTTCAAACTTTGCTCTTGATAATTTGCAATTTAAAAACCCCTAGGACTTATCCCACCACTAAGATTATTGTCGAACAAAGGACCGTAACGACTCACTGAGTAGTACCCCAACATACAAAAACCTTTTAAAAATTCCGGCATTTGGTTTAAATTATTGTACGTCTTTGGGCAGTCATTGAAATTCGTTACGCTCCAGATTTGCGTATTTCGCTCCATTTTACCTCGATAGACATGAGATTTATACGTCAACCATCATTCTGATAAAGAGATTTCAATCTTAGAACTTTAAAAGGCCCGAGAAAGGTCCAAAACAAATAATTTGGTTTTTACAGAAATATTAGCATATTTCTCGAAAAGCAAAGTATCCATTTGGACTTTACTTCTTGGCATTTCTTGACCCCGCCAACCATGTGGATTTTTTGAATTTCCAGGCTCAAGATAACCAAACCACAATACCAAATAAATTCCACGCCCATTGGCATTGTACGCCTTAGTGTAGCCCTGCAATTGGTCTGATGCCGCTGTCCAAAGAGCATCATGCCACTGTCCCTTAACTTCAATCGGGATATCTATCTGGTCAAAAGTGTTTAAGATATCGCATCTAGTTTCTTCAGGCATAGCCCCCTCAATGTAAACTCTAACTCCGTAACGTTCTAAGATGGGGCTTAGGAGAGAAACTATTCGGTTTCGACAGTAATTTTCATCATGAGGCACACCGCCCTTCCAAAACATCTGTATATCATTAGTAGACGTATTGCGAATGCGGTCTTGCAAATCAACAAGATGGTCCATAACGAGAGCCTGTAAGTCATCATGATCAGAGGGGGATTGCTTGAGCAAAACTTGTTTTACATTCTCCAATGAGGGGATTAACTTATCACTCTCAGCTTTTTGCCGCACATGTTGAGCTAATATGTGCTTTAAATATTCTTCATAACCAGACTTTTCAGTATTTATGAGATCTTCTATTAGTGGTGCCGTAGCGTCAGACATATTCGACCCCAAACTCTGAATTCTCCCTTCAAGAAACCTACTTGCATTCCAGGGATTTTGGTCACCTTCCGAACTCGACGGGGGGCTAGCAGGACGCCATTTCGTGCCAAATTTTAAAATCAAAAAATGATTCTG
>NVTG01000127.1 GCA_002401495.1 Candidatus Kaiserbacteria bacterium | reverse complement strand
ACAGGTTAACAATTGTTGATAATTAAAATTACTACTCAATTGAACAAATCAAATGGCGTCGATCCTGTGTTTTGTTATCCTCCACTTGGGGCAGCACTAGTTGCAAATGGCTATTGTTGCTGTTGCTATTATGGTGGCATTCCTCCTCCCATTGGAGCTCCTGTTTAAAATGGGTTTGGTTGTTGTTGTTGTTGCTGTTGAGGTGGTGGTTGTTGTCCAAACGGATTGGGTTATTGCATTCCACCACCGCCGCCGCCCATCATGGGGTTACCTCCACCGCCCATCATGGGGTTACCTCCACCACCACCCATCATAGGGTTGCCACCTCCCATCATAGGGTTGCCACCTCCCATCATAGGATTGCCTCCACCTCCGCCCATCATAGGATTTCCACCTCCCATCATTGGATTACCACCACCACCCATCCCAGTAGCGAATGGGTTGGGTTATTACATACCACCACCCATATTTCCACCCATATTTCCTCCCATTCCTTATCCAACTGGTGCAGCAGTATTAAACGCCTAAGCACCACCACCTCCACCAAATGGATTTCCAATATTAGGTTGAAATCCTGATTAAGCAGGTTGCTTTTATTCAGGAACTAAAGGTTCATTTCCTCCTCCACCTCCTAGTAAATCATTACTTGGTTGTGCTGGTTCAGATATTCCTCCTCCAAATAAGTCTCCACCTGGATTATTTGCATCTCCTCCATATAAATCTCCTCCTCCTACTGCAGCGGGTGGAGCTTGTGCTGGCTCAGGTTGTGCAAAGTCTAATCCTCCAAGTAAGTCTATTGGTTGTTCTTGAGGTTTTTCCTACACTGCCTCATTCTAAGGTGCACCTCCAGCAAAATCAAAGTTCCCTCCTGCAGGAGCTGCATTCTAATTATCCTTATCCCAGAAATTCTGCTGTTATCCTGGTTGCTCTTATTTCTAATCATACTTATCAAAATCATTTCCAAAGTCGAAATCATTTGGATTATAGTCATCTTTGAATTAAGGTTTATTGGCAGCTTATACCGGCTTTGAAGGTTTATTCTATTACTTTTGTTTTTCATAATATTCCAACATTTTCTTTTACTCTTCCATCTCAGATTGACTTAATTCCATATCACCACCAGCTGCTGGCTTTGGTGCTGGGGCTTCAAAAGCTTATCCTCCGCCACCAGCTCCTTGATTTCTAGCTCCATATTCATGAGCAGCATAGGGATCATTGACTGCCTGAGGAGGTCCTCTATTCCCTCCCTCAAAGTTGAATGCTCGTTTTGTTCTTTCTTGGTCATACAAATGGGAGAAGGACTGATTATCAATTCTCAATTCGTATTTATCTCCAAGCTACACTATATTCACCATATGCTTCTTAACTGTAAAAGGATATTAGAATGCTCCAGACAATTTAGATGTCTCAATCAGTATCTTCCCATTCATTAAAACTTTTTTCTTTCCAGATAATGTAGAGTTGAACATTTCAATGGTAATATTTTCCCCGTCAAGCTCAAATTTCCATACATAGCGTTTCTTGGTCCTGTGGGATATATGAGAGGTGATGCTTACTTCTTTATGTGACGACCGACGTTCATGGCTTCAAAAAATATTGGTTTCACTGACATCTTGATTTCAGATGAGAATTTAAATTAGATATTATAATTCAATAATTAAATAACTTTAAGATTCAAACGAAGGATAATTATAGTCAAATTAAAGCAGAAACTTATGTTCCCTTGGATGTTGTGCAGTAGAGCTCAAGTGTGGTCTAGTATGTGTTATCCTTCTTTGTTGACTAGCTTAGTCTATTTTTACCTCCTTTTTTCATGGTGTTTGGAGATTGCTTCTTCTTTTCTGATTCAATACCAGTAGATTGAACTGGAGCCAAAGTTCTCTTATTGCCACCAATGCTTGAAACAAATGGAGTTTAAGGTTTATTCACACTGTCAATCCAAATTTTAGAATCCAGCAGTTGTTTGTTCAGTTTTGTGGCTGAGAAATCATTTTTCAAAGGACTATGATTGTCAGTGGCAACTTTCAATTCTTCAGTAGTTCCTTTTACTGTCAATATCTTTCTCTTTGACTCATGCCCACTTCTAACAGGCGTCGATTCCAATTCCATTTATTTTCTGTTTCTTTTTGTATTGAATTTAATCTTACCATAATTCTCCTGACTTGAGCGAATGAAAGTTCCTTTCAAAGAACTTCTATTTGACTCAACAGCTTTTTTAGGAGAAGCGGGAACTAGTTGATGAGTGTTCGACTGCTGTCGTTAAAACCTCGTGTTGTGGCCGTGATTCCCGCTTGTTACGCTGCTCTTTTCAGTTATCTGAGGTACAGACTTCTGACCTGATAGCTTACTCTCGTTGTTTTCAAGCTTACCTGAAGCACGAGTCGTTCTCTGAGTTGGAGTAAGAGAAACCTTTTTTAGGGATTAAAACTAAGTTGACAAATCTTTTTAGGTTGATGTTTAGAGATGCAGGGGAGATTTCTTTGGTGAATCATTTTACTTTAGAAAAGATGTTGAAGCTCTTATTTCTGTTAGTTTTGGTGGCGGAGTAACTAAAAATGAGTTAGCCATTTCGATTTCTTTTAGTTGAATGCGTTCAGGTGACGCCATTGGGGATTCTACAGATGGAACTTAGGATTCAACAACATTTTTCAAGGGCGAAGCAATTGGTTATTTTAGTTGTCTCGACTTCTGGGGAGTCTAGGCTTACTTTGTCTCCAAGCTAGCTCTTCCAGCAGAAACAGATCGGTCGTACATCTTCTCAACCTGCTATGCTTTCTTATCTTATTTTTACTTTTTGAAAGTTTTTTCAAATCTTCCAAAGGTTGATTTAGCAGCAACTTCTCTACTTGCTTTCTTAATGGGAGTTCTTTCAATACTTATTTTAACATTTGGAATTTCGTGATCTACTGGCTTCGCTTCTTGCTTCTCCATTGATTCTAGAGTTTGTTATTGATCCTTTTTGGATGTATTTCTCCGCCTTGGAGCTTTTGGTTTCACAAGAGGAGTTGGCTTTGTTTTAACTGGGGAATTTTATAAGCTATTTTCTTTTTAGATCTGTTCCTAATTTTCTTCAAAGGCTTAAATGTGCTTATTTTTCTGAACGTCTTCCTGTCGTAAGAAGATATCTTTGATCGTTTCATCAATTTATGAGTAAATCCCTTGGCAGTGATTGACTTTTATTTTATGCGTATCACTTGTAATGTGGTCAATGTAATCTTCAAATTTCTCTCTACACACCGCGCAGATTGTGTGATTTTTACCAGGGACAGGTTCAAAAATTTCATCAGCTATTGGGACTTTTATGCCTAATTTTTTAATCCCAAGAAAGTATTTATCATATAAATTTTGTTCGTTTATAATTGCAAATTCTCTTTCTTTTTGAAGTTGAAATATACTCGTTCCCAATGGCGCATTTGCATTGAAAGTAGGAACGTCTAAACCGGGATTTTATTGAAGATCATCAGATTTGCGGTGAAATTCATGAGCGCAAACATCAAAAGTTTTATTTCTGCGCTTCTTAAAGGACGTGATGCATATAACCGCGGAATTTTTAGTCGTGTATTGATCTTTTAACCCGCGCTTATAATGCCATTGAAGATTAAGACTCTCAAGGTACCAACTTTTGATCTCCAGATGTTTTACCGATATCAAACTGAACTGCTTCTGCTTCACTATATTGTATAAGGTTACAGCCTCAGTTTTTGTAGGCTTCTGCTCAACATTGAAGTTGGAAAGTATTTTCCTAATTCGTTTTTAATTCTGGGAATGTTGAATCTATTTGTCTGACATTTGCTATTCAGGCATAGTGATTCCTAGGTCCTTCAAGAACTCACTATCAGGGAGAGCTGTAACATTGTTAGGTAAAACAACTGTTAACTCGGGGCCTTCAGGAATTGATCCCACTTTTCCCCCAAATTCTCTTATTTTTGACTGATACGCTTTGATATCTTTCTCTGATCTTCCAGGTAGACAGATGAAGAACTTCATATTGTTGAAGTTCTGCGCATCTTTAAGATTCGTTAGCCCCACGTTCATTCTCTCTTTGATATCTTGATTCAGTTCATTTCTTCCATAGATGCCCCTCTTTTGTTTCTCTTCAGGCAAAGTCCCCATTGAGCGGTGGTTCTGATTTTATTGAGGGTGAGACTCGTTCGCACCCAAGTCTGCCTGAGAATTGGAAAGCATGGAATTCCTGAGATTAGTGTTGGGGAGCAGCGTTGATTGCCTTTGGGATAAATGTCCCACATTTGCTCTTTCATTGAATATAGGGTTCATTAGATTAACTTTTTTAAATTAAATTCTATTATACAACTGATCTATTGTTTAAAATACTTTAATATTCACTCATTAGTCACAGGTTGTCGATCTTTCTCTTCTATTAATAAAGACTTTTTCACTTTGGGGTTTATGGCGGGTGAGAAAATAATTTAAATTTGAGCAGCCAACTTTAATACATTAAATTATAAATGCTTGAAACACTTCCAAATGGCGATTGCAAGCTGCGAATAAACATCGGAGGGTAGTAGAGCGAGCAGTACAGCGCAGTTGTGATAACAAGAGAAACTCAAGTTAGTTAAATACTGAAAACACTGAACACAAAATTTAATTACCGATCAGCAGTAGATAACATAGCTCAGAAATTTAAAGAAAAAGATTACGGTTTGTTTATGTTGTAGAAAGATTCACGGAATCCTTTAGCAAAGAGGCAGCTGAATGGAAATGACAATATTTATTAGCTCATTGAAAATCTGCATAAATATTGCAAACCTGATGACTATGTTTTTTCGTTTTTGGAAAATGAAAATAATGATACTATACAGAACTAATTAGTTGAGGAGAGTGTTAGGCTGGGTGGAAAAAGTATTTATGAATAAAAAGTAAGTTTCTATGATTAACATAGTGAGAGTTATGAGAGAAAAGGATGGTTGCTGTTGAAGAAATTCAACTCAAACGAATTCAAAGAACGATATTTTGTGCTTTACAAATATCATTTGTATTACTATAAATCTGATAAATAAAGTAAGACAAT
>NVTG01000126.1 GCA_002401495.1 Candidatus Kaiserbacteria bacterium | reverse complement strand
GTGCTGCGTCGTTTTTGCGTGTCAGCATGATGAAACGCACGACATCCTTGCCAACGCGCTCCACCACGTCACGCAAGGTGACAAAGGTCCCTGCACGCTTGGACATTTTAACCGGCTCGCCATTGTCAAACAGGCTGACAAGCTGGCAAAGCTTGATATCAAGATCGCCGTCGCCGTGCGTAATCGCCTTGGTGGCCGCCTTCATGCGTTTGACGTAACCGCCATGATCGGCACCAAAGATGTCGATCATCAGGTTAAAACCGCGCTCATACTTATCAAAGTGATAGGCAATGTCAGACGCAAAATAGGTCCAACTGCCATCCGATTTCTTCAGCGGACGGTCTACATCATCGCCAAATTCGGTCGCTCGGAACAACGTTTGCGGGCGCGGCTCCCAGTCATCGGGCTTCTTGCCTTTCGGTGGCTCCAGCACGCCGACATAAATGTCACCCTTTTTCTCAAGATGCTCGAATGCTGACTGCACCTTTCCAGCCTTGACCAGTCCATCTTCAGAGGTGAAGACATCGTGGGCAACGCCAAGAAGACGCAGGTCTTCCTTGATCAAGGCCATCATTTCGACAATCGCGAAATTACGGAATTCCTCAAGCCAGTCTTCTTCGGGCGCGTTTTGCCATTTGTTGCCATCGCGCTCGGCCATTTTCCTACCCGGCGCAACCAGATAGTCACCCGGATAAAGGCCTTGCGGGATTTCGCCAATATCTTCACCAAGCGCCTCGCGATAGCGCAGATGAAGCGACCGTGCCAATACATCAACCTGCGCGCCGGCATCGTTGGTGTAGTATTCCTTGGTCACGGCATAACCGGCCTTGCCAAGCAGATTGGCCAGAACGTCACCCACAACGGCCCCACGGCAATGACCAACATGCATCGGGCCGGTCGGGTTGGCTGAAACATACTCGACGTTGATCTTTTCACCCTTGCCAAGATCGCTGTTGCCGTATCCCGTGCCGACTTGAAGCACTTTGCTCACCTGGGACAGCCAGAACTGATCGGCCATGCGCAAGTTGATGAAACCGGGGCCAGCAATCTCGACGTTCTCGATATGATCAAGACCACGAAGCTTTTCCGCAAGTTTCTCGGCCAGATCCCGCGGCTTCATACCCGCAGCCTTCGAAAGCAACATCGCCGCATTGGTTGCAGCATCCCCGTGTGACGCATCGCGCGGCGGCTCGACGGTCACACGTGTCGTGTCAGTTCCGGAAGGAAGAACACCATCTTTTTCAAGGGCGAGAAGCTGATTCTCGATGTCGCTTTTCAACAGGCTGAAAACATTCATGACTTGGAACTTTATAATTTCTGGTTCTGACCGGACAGGCCAATTGACTGGCGCCTGTTTTGAGCCATTTCACCTTAAAACGCAAGTCACCCTTGTCCGGACCCGTGACAGGTTTTGACATTTCTGCCATGCGCGCTAAATAGAGACTTAAATACAGCGTTCCGACCATGCTATGATGTGTTCACAGAACGCAAACATGCCTGCCCCGGCAGGCTGGAGACCAAGGAGTGTTGAATGACCGATTCTTCTCGGCAAGTTCAAATGACTGAAAGTGCTGCGAAACGCATTCAGGAACTGATTGCAACCGAAGGTGCAGCGAACACGATGCTGCGCCTGCAAGTCTCTGGCGGCGGTTGCAGCGGGTTCCAGTACGAGTTCTCGCTCGATTCAGACACCACTGATGAAGATCTTATCTTCGAAAACCACGGTGCGAAAATGGTAATTGATGAAGTATCGCTCGACCTTCTGGGCGGTGCAGAGATCGATTTCGTGCGTGAATTGGTTGGTTCGGCGTTTCGCGTGAACAACCCGAATGCCACGTCCTCTTGTGGTTGCGGATCTAGTTTCTCGATTTGATCCGGATCTACAAACCGATTTATAAAACGGGGTTCGTTGATGGCGAACCCCGTTTTGTTTGACCAGATACCCCAACAACCGAGGCCCGAATGAAAATCGCCACCTGGAATGTCAACTCAATCAAGGCCCGCCTGCCAAACATTCTTGAATGGTTACAGGACGGAAAACCGGATGTGGTTCTTTTGCAGGAAACCAAAACGGTCGATGATGCATTCCCGGCAATGGAGATCGAGGATCTCGGCTACAATATCGCGGTGCATGGTCAGAAAACCTACAACGGTGTCGCTATCCTCTCAAAGTTCCCGATTGAAGATGTCGAACGCGGTCTTCCCGGTAACGATGACGATGACCAGGCACGCTATATCGAAGCGACCATCTCTTCGCCCAACCCGGTTCGGGTCGCCTCGATCTATGTTCCGATGGGAACCGCCGTTGGCGACAAGAAGTTTGATTACAAACTGAACTTCCTTGACCGTCTGATCACCCGGTTTGATAAAATTCGCGCCAGCGGCGAGGCTGCCGTCATGGGCGGTGATTACAACATTGCGCCCGATGACATGGATGTCTATGACCCGGTGAAGCTGCGCGAAACCGTGTTGTGCACGACGGTTGAACGCAAGCGTCTGCGTACCATGATGAATATGGGCTTTACCGACGCATTCCGGACCTTCAACCCGAAAGGCCATCAATATAGTTGGTGGGACTATCGTGCAGGTGCGTGGAACAAGGATAATGGCCTTCGTATCGACCATCTTCTTTTGACGCCTGCCGCGGCAGACAGACTAAGCGCATCCGATATCGACCGCGATCCGCGTGGCAAGGAAAAGGCATCTGATCACACACCTGTATGGTGCATGATCGACGACTGACCAGTTGCGTTCATGGATATAACAAAGGGCCGCACCAGTCAGGGTGCGGCCCTTTTTATTTGTTGTACGTTTCGGGTCTTATTCAGCTGCCTGCTGCATCGCGCTGCGATAGGCAACGATGTCTTCAATGCTGATGACGACCAAATCGTGGGATCTGGCATATTCGATCAATTCGGGCAGTCGCGCCATGGTGCCATCCGGGTTGGTGACTTCACAGAGTACACCTGCGGGCTTTAAGCCAGCCAGACGCATCAAATCAACAGTGCCTTCGGTATGGCCACGACGTTCCAGAACCCCACCTGGACGGGCGCGCAGCGGGAACACATGACCCGGACGCGCCAGATCGCTTGGCTTGGTGTCATCCGCTATGGCCGTTTTGACCGTTGTGACGCGGTCCGCGGCAGATACGCCGGTGGTTACACCCACCTTGGCTTCGATGGTGACGGTAAATCCGGTCCCCATGCTTGAGGTGTTGTCCGCGACCATGGGCGGCAGTTCAAGTTCCGTTGCCTTTTCATCGGTCAGGCACAGGCAGACGATCCCGCTGCAATCGCGGATCAACATTGCCATCTGTTCATTGGTCAGATTTTCTGCGGAAAAGATAAGATCGCCTTCATTTTCGCGATCTTCGTCATCAACAACCAATACACCTTTACCCTGGCGCAGATCATCAAGCGCACGTTCCATGCGCACATGCGGATCGCCAAAGATCGACAGATCGGATTGTTTTTCAATACTCTGATTCATAACCGTCCTCTACGGATGGGGCTTACGAACCAGGGCAACAAAGAAAGGCCCGCTCTGCGGCAAATTGCCACATTGCGGTCGCAGTCAGACGGCACGTCAGTCACGCAAAAGCGCTCCTGTCATTACCGTCACGCTTTATCCTCTCCCATCCGGACTATTACCGTCGGCTCCGGAATCTCACCGGATCTGCTGACCCCAAAAGTCTTTCGACCTGTGGGCGCTCGCGGGCTTCCCAGAAAACTGGATTACCGCCGGTCGGGATTTGCACCCTGCCCTGAGAATAAGCGCCGTGTTTCAACGACAAACGCCGATCACAATTGATCGACAGGCGCACTTTATGAAAGCGCATCTGCGTTGTCAAACACCTTAAAACCATTGAAAAATTGGCAGCTAAATTTCCGAAAGGACTTTGCCAGCACGGAAATGAAAATCACAACCGGTTTTGCGTGCCTCGCGCGGGGCCCACTGGCAAACCGCACATCTTTTGTCCGAAGTGCGGCGCTTTGATTTGCATTCCCGATGTAGATAGCTGCCAAGCATTGCGTCGATATAACTGCCTTCAAATACATCGACGCCCAGGCTACGCCCCATTCTAAGGGCGGTTCGACTGTCGCACCGCGTCAGGATAAGACTTTGATCCGCAAACAGTGCGGCAAATTCGCGCAATCTGTCTGCGACTTCTGCACGACGGGACCCGACAATGTTTTGATCCCAGATCACCTTGATAAAATCGACATTCACTTTGCGTGGCGACAGGAACTCCAGTGCAGGTAAAGTTATTCGATCCAGACCGACCTGAATTCCCAGCGAGTGCAAGAACTCACAGGCATCTTCGAATTCCCACCAGTTCGCAATCGCGTTCTCCATGGAAAATTCAATCGCCATATTCTCAATCAGTCTTCCATCATGCTCAGCGATGAAATCGGTGAACTTGTCGGTATGTACTGTCTGAATTTGCATATTCAAATGCAATTTATCGGGCAAGATTGCTGGTGCTATGGACGCTGTGACTTCCATGATCTTTTCATCAAGCACCCGCGACAGAATTTCGATTTCACCCGGTCCTTCCAGAAGAAAACTGGCAAGGTGATGTTGGCGCAGGTAATCCAGTGAACAATAGATTTCATGGCCAAGGATTTCGCGACGACTGTCTTCAAAGCCGACAATCGCCTGTCTGCGGCAAGAATCAAACACTGCTTCGGTTGTAATCGCACCGCGGAGCATTTCGGCCATGTCAAAACGCTCTGCCGCTGCACTGGCCGGCCGCTCTGCAAGTGAAATGCCCAACAAATCGCCAAGCTTTTCCTGGTCTTTTGGCCATTCGAAACGGTTCCAGAGATTGTCCGGAATATGGCCAAGCCCTTGCCGGTCAATCACGTCCGTCAGGATTTCACGGATATGCTCGACAAAGGTCTGATCATCGCTGTCCCATGCACCTGCGCGTGCAAACGCCACCATCCCGTTTTCAAGACGGTGGACTTTGGTGTTTTCGGGCAGGTTGTGAAAAGCATCGCGCGTGATCGCCTGATAATCTTCTGTACCA
>NVTG01000125.1 GCA_002401495.1 Candidatus Kaiserbacteria bacterium | reverse complement strand
TGCATTTCTTGGATTTCCCGCCGCAACCTACTTGTCACATCCTCGTTTTCTGGAATTTTAAGAGATACACGTTTATCTCCACTGAAGCCAAGTAGAATCGAAATTGCAGATGTTGGAGACTCTTTAATCTCCGCATTTCCCAACCACTTATGGTCAGGACTTGTAACTTCTATAGCCAAATCGTTCATAACGCCATTCCTAAGTTGTTGAATCTCCAAGCACAGTGCACTAAGGCTAGTTCTTTTGCAACAATTAATTCCTCTACAACTTAGTGGTATAATCGACCTTATGAAAAAATACACATTCACTAATTCATTTAACTTTCGCGAGTCCCTATGGCGATTACTCGGCTGGGGTCTTCTTATATTACTAACAGGTGGGTTTGCGCTTCCCTTCTTCTTGTATTTCTTTGCAAGAGAAATGATTGAAAAGACTGAAGTTCACGAGGAATAGGACTTGATTCATTTGGGATTCTGTTTTATAGTCTCGGGCAGGAACAACGCAACCAACCAGGAGGTCCTATGGATCCTTTAACAATTGTCGACCAACGCAAGTTTCCAGAACAAAGCGTTTCCACAAATCCCGATTGGAAGAATTTAATAAAAAGACATCTTCTTCCAATTATGCAGACAGGGCCGGCCGGAACACATGCTTCCATACGAATTTCTGAGGGCGGAAAGCTTCACCTTAGAACAAGGAGCACTGCACGCCTTGTGGGAAATGCGCTGAGCTCAAGTGCGCTGGAAAAACACAACCGGGCGATGGAAGCACTTTATTTCCAACTCAGGACCTTTGTGAAAGACTACCTTTTTTAATTGCAAAAAACGCCTCGTACATTCGTGTACGAGGCGTTTTGCTATTTAGCAACACTCAGTGCTTCTTCAAATTTAACTGAGAGGAGTTTAGAAATTCCGTCACTTCCCATAGTTACTCCATATAATTCGCCAGCAGCTTCCATAGTTTGACGATTATGAGTTATCAATATTAACTGACTTTTTTTTGAAAGTTCTTTTACCATATCCGCGTAGCGTTTAGAGTTTGCTTCATCTAAGGCGGCGTCCGTTTCATCTAAAATTATAAATGGTGGGGGATTAACCTGGCTCATTGCGAAGATTAACGCAATTGAAGCTAATGCCCTCTCCCCTCCTGAAAGAACGTCTAAAGTAGCTACCTTCTTCCTTGGTAATTGCACACGTATCTCTATTCCGTCCTTAGTCTCCTCTTCTTCTGATCTCACTACTTTTAGCGACGCTTCTCCCCCATCAAATAGCATTTGGAAAAACTTTTGAAATTCTTCGTTAATTTTAACTAATCCTTCATCGAAGCGTGTAGTTAATTCCCCACTTAGTGAGTTTATAATATCAAGTAACGTTAACTTAGATTGTTCGAGGTCGTTAATTTCTCTTTCTAGAAATTCGTCTCTGGTTTTTAATTCTTCGTACTCTCGTACAACACTCTCATCAATCCCTCCGGACTCCTCAAGTCTAACTTCAGTTTTTTCAATTTCCCTTAGTGATTCCACCTGATCCTCTCGAGGCATTACTATAGCTGATTCAATGTCTCGTATATTTACCCCGAGGTCTTGTGCTCTCCACTCAACACTTTCTAAACTTTTCTTTGTGTAATTTAGACTTTCTATCTTTCTTTGGACTTCGGTAATATCTCTTTCAAATATAATCTTTTTCTCTTTAAGTTCGAAGTAGTGTCTTTGGGCTTCTCTTTCTTCGTTTTGCTTATCTTCAATTTTTGAAAGTGCGTTTGATCTTTGAGCTACTATTGCACCTTCTTCAACAGAAAAGGCCGCGAGTGCTTCTTCTATTTCTTTTAACTCTAACTCAAGTGACGCCACCAGATCAGGGTTTGAAGAATTCTCAGCTGGTGCGTCTTGAAATTGTGCTAAGAAATTCTCGATTCTTTCAATCAAATGATCTAGGTGGTATGTATCTTTTGATTCACGTGCGGAGGTTATCTTTTCTTCCACTTCATCTAAGAATTCTTCAACTCTATTAAATGGGATTTGAGCAACGTTTGTTTTTTTAGATATTCCTCCTTCATTAACTAGAGAGAGTTGTCCTTCAATTCTTCCGCGCGAATTCTCTAACTTTAATCGTTCTTCCTTTAATCCGTTTACGCGCTCGTCTAAATCTTTGAGTTCAGTTGAACTTCTATTCTCTTCAGGTGCATCTTGTAAAAGAAGTTCTTCATTAATCTTACTCAATTCTTGCGTTGGCCAAATCTTTTCGTTTTCAAGACTTTTTCCTTGTTCAAATATATACCCACGTTCGCGTCCAATGTAAGTTCTGTACGCGTTTTTTAATTGGGTTCGTAATTCACGGGAACGTTCAAGTTTTCTCATTTGACGCTCCAAATGAGTTAGTTGCGGAGTTAGTTCTCTTCGCAAGATACCAACCTCTTTCATGTTCTCAGAGGTCTTTTCAAGTTTCTTTTCACTTTCTGCTTTTTTAAATTGAAACGCCCTTAAACCAAGTGCTTCTTCAACCATTTCCCTTCTATTGCTTATTGAGGCGCTCAGTATCCTATCAGCCTCCCCTTGGGAGATTATATGGTGTCCAGATGCCCCAATATTGGCACTAGAGAGGAGTTCTGCTATATCCTTGAGTCGAACCTTACTTCCGTTAATTGAGTACTCATTAGCCCCATCACGGTGGACAATCCGTTCAATCACTACTTCGTCAAAATCTATGTCGAATAGGTTGCTCTTATTATCAAAATGAATGGAAACTCTTGCGCGGTTTGCCTGTGGCATTCTATCGTTTCCGGTCCAAATCATGTCCGGACCTCTTCTACCACGCATTGATTTCATTGATTGCTCTCCTAGAACAAACCGGAAAGCCTCAGCCGCATTGCTCTTTCCGGAACCATTGGGTCCAACAATTCCAGCAATTGGGGATGTAAATTTTAGAGTGCTCTTTTTAGCAAAAGATTTAAAGCCTGAAAGCTCGATTGATTTCAAATGCATGGGGTAAGTATATCGCATGTATTGAAAAAGGCCGCCTTTTTGGGGCGGCCTCTCGCAAAAGATCAGAGTGGGAAAGTTATTCCCGAATTGTGGAACTGAGGAGTACATACCTCAAAATCCACCATGAAGGGGTCGATTATTTTCGAAAGCGCCGCTCGCCATTTGGTGCTTGCCCGGGGATCAGAGTAGAGGAATATGTCTTCTACTTTGGCTGATTCTGCCAAGGGGATAAGGCGCTTGTAAAACAATGCACTCAGCCTGCCCTTTGAGAGCCTAAATTCTCCGTCTCCTTGGAGAAACTCTGTCTCCTCTCCTTTAGCATGAACCAGATGCTCTTCCTTTTTCATTGAAAAAACTTCACTTGCCGGAGAATTGCTTTCGTACAAGAGTACGTGCAATCCCCACGTAGGCTTGTGTTCTTCCGTTGGCTTAACAAACAACGGGGTGTTTATTAGAGTTAATCGCAGCATTTCATTTCCTTTTCATTTGCTGCCAAGATTTAAACACGAAATCAACGCCCGGTCAATATAATTGCACTCTTCCCGAATTACGGTATGTTACTTACTGTTGTAACTTTAACAAGGGAGTATCAAGTGGAAAAATTCTTCATTTGGTATCTCTGGTACCAAATGGTCAAGATTCTGATTGCAGCTCCATTTAATTGGAACCCTGCCTTTAGATGGCTTATAGGACCTGTCCTGAATTTCATTCCAGAATGGTTTCTAAGTCCCGCCAGAGTGCTCCAGATATACACTCTTGTATGGATGGCCACCATTCTTTTTGCGATTTGGTTATTTCTTTTTAAAGTGTAGAAAGACCATAAACGCCGTACTACTTGCGGCGTTTTAAACTACCACCCCTTAACCTCTATCGCTTTCTTTGCTGCAGCTTGTTCTGCTTCTTGTTTAGATTGTCCTTCGCCTTGTGCTATAGCGTCGTTTTTTATAACAGCGGCTACGATGAATTTCTTATCGTGATCGGGACCTGCTTCTTTAATTAACTTGTACGAAGGAGTAACAGAATGTTCCTCTTGAGTTTTTTCTTGGAAATAGCTTTTGGCATCTTGCCATAAACGCTCTGCAACAATTTTTTCAATTTTCCCGAACAGAGTATTTTCCAAAAACTTCTCCGCAGCAGAGTACCCTTGATCCATGTAAAGAGCGCCGATAAAAGCCTCAAAGGTGTTAGCTAAAATATATTGTCGCGCGCGTCCGGTATCCTTTGCCTCCCCACGAGATAGAAGAAGGAAGTCATTCATTCCTAATTTAGATGCGGACTCTGAAATACTAACGGTGTTTACCAACGATGCTCGAAAAGCAGTTAATTCCCCTTCGGGCCTATCTTTGTATTTTTGAAAGAGGAAGTCTGTGATAACTAATTCCATAACCGCATCACCCAAAAACTCTAGGCGCTCGTTATGCTCCTTTACCTCTCCACGATTCTCATTTAAATACGAACGGTGCGTAAACGCTGTTTGTATTAATTGTTTGTTCTTAAATGAAAACCCTGTTCTCTTCTCAAATTCTGAAAAATCTTTCATTGTAAAAAAATACCATTAAGACCGGTGTGACGCCAGAATATTAACGGCGCGTGTTATTACAGGCAATATATCGTCATAGAAGTTTAAATCAATGATGTTGGCTAATTTAAACCATTGAGCATCATCTAATCCCCCTTCACTCTTAAGAGAAAGCTCATCAAATGGTGCTTTAACTAGATAGTACACACCGTGACGTTTCTTCTTTCCATCATCCGGGTCTGAGGCAATATATGTGTTTTCGCCAAGTTCTTCTTCAACTTCTGCAGTTAGACCGATTTCTTCTTTAACTTTACGTAGTGTTCCAGCTTTAGAATCTTCTCCGTCTTTCAATTTTCCTTTACACAGCGTCCAGTGTCCAAAGACATCGTGCACTAATGCAACGTAGAGTGTACCGTCTTCATCTTTAGCGTAGACCACGGCGCCCACGAGTTCTTCAACTCGCATGTCTTCTTCAGCTATTTGCTTATCCAGTCTTTCGTTAATAACTTCTTCTATTATAATTGCATTATTCTCTTTAGCTTTTT
>NVTG01000124.1 GCA_002401495.1 Candidatus Kaiserbacteria bacterium | reverse complement strand
GAGATGGGCGGTCATTGATGCGTAGCTCTTGGTAGTCGGCATCGCGCAAACTTTCTACGTGGCCAATTTTTTTAGCCAATTTTCGGTAGTGCTGAATCGGAGAGGTGCTCTTAGAAACTCTTGCCTGAATGACCAGTAACCACTTTTCTGCAAAAAATCGATCTAGAGAAAACTTGTCTCCAAAAAGAGAGAGAGAACCTTCTAACGTTTTCTTTGCAGCTCTATAATCTCTTTGTTCGATGTGAATCTGTGAGTACAACTCAAGGGCGTTGGCCTGTAGGCGAGAAAACCCCTGTTTTTTTGCGACGCGAATAAAACGATCAAGCAGAGGCTTTGCTTCAGGAAAATTGCGAATAACTACTAGGGCAGCAATGAGGTTGATTTCTCCAATAAGGCGTTGGTAATCACTGATATTGTCGAGGCCGATATATGTTTCCAACAATGGTATGGCCTGCATAAAGTTCCAGGTGTTGTAGAGGCAAAATGTTTTATAAATTAAAATTTGTGGCTCAATTTGATAATCTAGATTTTCGAGGCGCAATAGAGCTTCTTTGTGAGAGCCAATTTTTTGCAATGACGTGCAATATTCAGCCATTTCGTGGTGAGTGACATTATTTTTCTTCATATTGATGACGGGGTCGAGAATCTTTAGCGCCAGATTAGGGACTCCTGCTCGTCGTGCAAGGTTCGCCAATGGCAAGCAATGTTGGCGCGGTGTTGTTTTGAGTTTTATCGTTGAGAGTAGGCGTCGGGCACGTAGGTCATGGCCATCTCGGATGGCTTCTTCGCTGTTTTGTATCAGTTTGACATAGTCGACTCGGCTTTTCACAGGTATTCAATTTTATAAGTGGAGAGAGGAGCTGGCAAGCTCTATAGTAAGGGAAGAAGGAATGAACTCTATGAAATCTCGTATGGTGCTCTATTTCATGCTTCTACTTGGTTTGGGGCTGTTTTTTCAAAACTGTTTCCGGCCGAATCAAGGCAGCTTGTCTGGAGCAAAGAAAGACATTCATTCTCTCGTTGGCGGCGGCATTGATCAATCCAACCAATTCGGCGGTGGCGCAGGGCACGGCTCGTTAAGTGATACGACTGAGGAGACTGCTGGCGATGGTTCGCAATCAGTGGTTCAAAGTGGGAATGGAGAAGGATATGGTGGAAAACTCAAACGTTATGTTGATACAGGTGACGATAGCGTATGCGATGACGGCTCCCTCGCTGAATCTACGATAGAATTACGTGATGAAAAGGCTTGGCTTGTCCGAGATGAATGCAAAGAAATTGAACCGAGAGCTGTTGATCTTGATCTCAAACCTCGGCCACATGGCGAAAAAGCGGCAGTTTTTGGCGAAAAAATATTTTCGCTTCAGGGTGATGACGCGACTCAAGAGGCTGAAGACGATATAGAAATTGTGTGCCGGGGTAAAAGTGGCTCATTTTTTCAATTGCCAGCCGAAGTCGATGTTTTGATTCGAAAAAAGGAGTCGGGCTACTTTGCTGACTTCTCTTATGGTCTTTACGATTCGAGCGGCGGTGTCAAAGAATCGAATCAAATTGTCAATGTAGCTGTGAAAAAAGATGGCTCCGACAACAGTTTCTTAGGGTTTACAGCCAGGTACTCTAGCGTGGTCGAAAATGAAGAGGACGAGAGTTTTGTTCTCGAGGTGCAATCTTTTATGGGGTTTTTTATGGCGTCTTTAGAGACCGTGGTTGGTGGAGAGTCGCTGTATATAAGTCGCCTAACTTGCTTTATTGATGGCAAGAAAATGCAGTCGAAACTGTTCGGTTTTTAGTATAGCTAGGTTGAATGACTTCATTATATTCGGCAGCAGGTATCCAGGATTTCAGAGAAGTCGTTGGACAGAGCGACTTCCTTCTTAATGAATTTCAGGCAGAGGCTCTCCTGCTCTTGACGGTCTTCATTGGATAGTTCGGCAGCACTCATAATGATAATAGGAAGTTTGTCGGCCGCTGCAGTTTGCCGAATCTTGGTGGCTAGCTCTATTCCATTTTCTTGATTGAGCCGGTAATCGATGACGATGCAGTCGGCACCGTCGAGGTCCTCGATAACTCCTTTTCCGTTGGTAAATGTACGCACGGTCCAATGAGAGTTTTTCAGCTTATGGCATACAATTTTTAAAAAGCTATCGTCGTCATCGACAACGATGAGTTTTCTCTGAGTGTCGAACATGTTTGCCCCTTCGTGACTAAAGAATAAATGAAATTCTGTGAGGTGCAAAGGAACTCAATGGAGATGGCTGAACCTCGGACATTAGTCGGCAACTGGGAGTATTCGGTTTGAGCAGACCAAAGAAAGTTTAATGTGCCTGATTGCTGTGTGTTAATTTCCCGCAATACTAAAAAATCGAAAAACCGTAGTTTTTTTAAGTAGTTATAGAGGTGCTGATGAGTTGATGTGATTGCTGGGCTCCCAAGAATTTGGTCGCGAATTAGACTCAATAAAGAACTGGACCTCTCACCAACGACAGCAAGTCATATTGTAGTGGCTGATTTCACCAAGGAAGGGGAATGATGTTTCAATCAATGAGCGTTTTAATTGCGATAGTTTTTTCTTTACAGCTTTCGGCAGCCTCCAAGGATAGGTACTACTTGCTTCCAGAAAAGGTATTTAAGCTAGTTAGTAAAAAACATCCGCAGATCAAACGATTAGAAAAAAGAGCAGAGTTTTCCGTTATTAAAGTAACACCTGAGACGATTGAAAAAGTCACTGCTGACATTCACCATGAGTTGGGTACATGCGGTGGCTTTTTTGATATAACCGGAGAATATCAAGAAAATGCGCTGACTGCATTTGACGTCAATGGCTTCCGCGAGCAAAGAACCACGGCATTTGTAGACCCCTTCAAAAATAGAGGTATTAAGCATGCTAGTTTTCTTATGACAAAACTTGGTTTAGTGAAGAAGGAGCGATTTCGCACTTCACTTGAGAGGCTTACACAATTTCCGGATCGATCGGCGAGAACGGAAAATGGTAAAAAAGCGGCTGAGTGGTTACGCGATGAAGTTTTAGCATATGCTCAGGGACGTGATGACGTATCGGTAGAGCTTATTCAGACGTCGGGATATTTACAGCCATCGGTGGTAGTAAAGCTTGCAGGTAAGGTCAATGCTGCAGGTGTATTGATCGGCGCACATATCGATACTTATTCACGCAATAAACCGGGGGCTGATGACGATGGCTCGGGTACGGCGTCTGTGTTAGAGGTTTTTCGTGCCCTGATAGATAGTGGAGTCAAATACGAGAACGACCTCTATTTTGCATTTTATGCGGCTGAAGAGGTTGGCCTAGTTGGGTCCAAACACGTTGTTGAAAAGTTTAAACAGAGAAATATTAAACTACAGGGAGTTTTTCATCTGGACATGACGGGCTTTCTTTCGTCCCGTGAATCCAAGCAACTTTACTTTCTTCAGGACTACACCACGGATGTGTTGAATCAGTGGACTCGCAAACTTGCGATGCAGGTCTTGCAGATTCCCGCTGATAAGATCGGCAATACCAGCTGTAATTATGCTTGCAGTGATCATGCGAATTGGAACCGTAAAGGTTACGCAACGGTTTACCCGTTTGAATCTTCGTTTAGTAATTACAACCGAAGCATTCACAGCAGCCGGGACACAATTGCGAAGCTAGACATGGATCATGCGATTCGTTTCGCTCGGCTCGGTTTTGCCTTTATGGCTGAGTTGGGTGAGCCAGTCTCGGAGTGAAACATTGAGAGCCTCACTCTGAGATGTTTCGTTGTGGGACACTTTAGTTTTTTTTGTCAGTTCTTTCTTTAAAAACTTCGCGCATCAGTTTGGAGATATTTTTTTTCATTTCCGCTAACCTAACACCTGAAACCAGATTTTTTCGATAGAGCTGAATGGGATGCGCGGGCTGTCCGCCGTATACACCTGGTTCAGTAATATCCCCCATCACTTTTGTGACGGTGGCCAAAGTCACGCCATCGGTGATTTTGTGGTGCCCACCAATTTGGCAATGTCCGCCTGCGGTGAAGTCATCGCCAAATTCACTCGACCCTGCAACGAGGAAGCCTCCGGCGATGAGCGCGCGTTTACCAACTTTGACATTGTGAGCGAAGTGACAATGGTTGTCGATTTTACAGTGGTCGCCGATTGTTGTGTCGGCAAAGGTGCCGCGGTCAATGGTTGTACTCGCGCCAATCTCAACGTGATCGCCGAGAACCACTTTGCTCTGATGGTGTATATGAACACGTTCGTTAGAACTGTCCGGCGCGTAGCCAAAGCCTTCGGAGCCAATGGTTGAAAATGATTGCACAACATTGTTTTTTCCAAGAATACAATCTCTGCCGATGAAAACAAACGGCAGAATTACGGTACCGTCGCCAATCTCAGCCCGTGTGTCGATGACTGTGTTTTCTCGAACAACACAGTTTTGGCCAATTTTTACTCCGGCATGGATAACCGTATTGGCACCGATGTAACTGCCTTTGCCAATTGAAGCAGAGTCAGACACCTCGGCTTTCGGGTGAATGCCGCTATTTCCTTCGGGTATCCAGTTGTGTGAAAAAAAGTGCTTCGCGCACAATGCCATCGCGAGGTAGGGGTCTTTGGTCAGCAGAAAAAGTTTATCTGCTGAACCGTGGCCTGAATCGATCATAGATTCAATTTTAGGTCCGGCGATCAGTCCTGTGACGATGATCGGTGCGGTGCTGTTAATTGCACCTTCCAATTGCTGTTTGGTTGAGGCGAAGACGATGCTGTTTCTGGCTGCTGATTCAGCCGGACTGACGCAACTGACCTCAGATTCGAGTGGACCCAAATGTTTTTCGATGAGGTCGCCAAGTCTCGTAAGAATGTCTTTACCTGTAATCACCATTTTGCCACCATTCTTTTGTCTTGTTTTCTTGCTTTGAGGATGAGGGCGTGGAGGCGTTTCCACAAATACTAACGCGCCGCAGGTGGTGAGTGGGTAGAGCCGCTGTACAGCGGGAGCTTTTTAGCTTATTAATGTGCGCTATGGCAAAAGACGATCTCGCTCAAGTTGAAGGAAAAGTTTCAGATGTTCTCGCAGG
>NVTG01000123.1 GCA_002401495.1 Candidatus Kaiserbacteria bacterium | reverse complement strand
ATCCGAGCCATTTCGCGATACATATCTTTCAATAATGCTATTCGCGTAGTCCCGCTCGAACTGTGAGCCGTCCTTGATCCAACTGCCACCGATCAGCTCGCGACTTTTGTCGCCAAGTTTTGCATTCAAGGTAGCATCGTACTCGCTTTCAAATGCCGGGATCGCCTCTGATAAGGTGTTAAATGTCTGGACACCTTTCCAAAGGTGAACATCAAAGGTTATGCCTTGCGGCATTTCGACATTCAGTGCCGGCATGGAAACGGAGAGCTGCATATCGGGAACAATCTTAGCAGACTGCCATTCGGATATTGAGACAATGGCCTTCAGCTCTTTGTGTTGCCGCTGGAATTGGTCGATAGCAGCGGTCATTTTTGCAGCATCGGAAACAACCACGACAGGGCGACGGGTCGCATCATGAATTTTCACAGCGTCCGCATAGTCGCTTGTAAAGATCACCGGGCCCGGTCCTAACGCTTTCTTGGTATCGATCACGTGGGTTAGCACCCCCGTCTTCATATCCCCTATATTCGTTGCCTTACCGTCCGGACTATAAAGTCTCACGGCTTGCATGTGGCCGGCTGCGTTCTTGAAAGGCACCACCAAATTGCCGGCATCATCTATTCGGCAACCCCGACCGACAGAACGGGTATCGGCAAGCCAATCAAGCGACTGAGCATCGGCCCATTTGCCGGCTTCGCGCCACACACGTAGCGCGTCAGATGCCACCTTTGGAAATCCTAGTGCCCGAGTGGATTGCACGTCGCCAAATACCGCCGTGAGAAGCTCTGTGTGAGCCATAATAAACACGATAGCGAGTGGATCGCGGTATGCCTCGCTGATCAAGAACAGCTTCCAGTTAGATATTGTCCGGTTGAGCAAACCAGATTTTGCGAGCTGCGGCTGGCGGGTCCCTAAGTAGCGTCTCCATAAGCCGGCGCCGCCCGGATGGCGCAACAAAGGGCGCGGGCGATAGGCACGCTTCGGGCGCACAGACGTTTCTTGCGGACTCGGCCCTGCCTGTGGCTGAAACTCTCCCAGCCGGTCTTCAAGGTGCTTTTGTCCCATCTGACGATCAAGAGCACTGGCCTTCATATGCTGGCCGTCCGGACTGCTAAGGGCAAAGCCGTTGCCGCGCTTTTTGAGCTGGATGTCGTATTCGGCTAGTACCGCGTGAAGTTCCTGCCAGTTTTGCACATCCTTGACCCGTTCCAATATCTCCGAGCGATGCTGCAACACATGATTTTGAAAGCTTTCTTGCCATGTGTGCGACTCAAAGGTTCTGGCTTGTGACGAGAGCTTGGGCTGGCTTCCGGGCGTTTTGGACATACCATTATCGACATAGAGCCCGTACTTCTGTTCGAGCTGGCGCGACGCCTTATCCAAAGCGCGGAAGTCTCGAACCGGTGAATGCACCTTTAACGTTTCCGGATGCACCTTGTTGAAAGCAATGTGCATATGGAAGTTGTCAGTGTTTATGTGCGTGCCTACAACCCGCTGATGTTCTTCATAGCCGAGTGCCTTGGCGTAGGTTGCCTCTATATCTTTCAGGTCTTCGTCCGACAGCCGTTCCTTTTCACCGGGCCGAAATGAGACGATCATGTGGTAAGTTTTGTCGGCCACATTCGGCTTCAGCCGGCGCACAGCCCCGATCTCTATCAATGCCGTATCCAGATCATTGATGGTTTCGCCAGCGTTGCAATTGACAATCCAGAAGCGATCCAACTTTTCGCCCGGCTCTTCGGCAGCGGCGATATATTGAGCCAGCCTTTTGTAATTGTCAGGCACATTGGACTTTTTCGGTATCTTTCGCGCTATCATCTTCGCACCGGCTTAATGTTCGCATCGATCATCCGCACGGTTGCCTTCAGCTCGTCTTGTGTTGAACGAATATCGTTGGTTAGCTCTTCGAACTTACGCAACACGTCCTCACTTAGCGGCTCGTCCAGCATCAATTTAAGAAGGTTGCCAAGACGCGCTTGGTCCGCGTTTACTTCTAAAAGCTTCAGGATGCCCTCAGACGCAGCAAAATCGGCTGCACTCGGCAAATGTCGATTGGTTAGAAGGCGTCGCAACAGCTCCGAGCTGGAAAGCTTCATTTGGGCGCACATGCTATCGAGCTGCGCCTTTTCATCCACATTAAGATAGGTTTTCACACAATGACGGTCGGTCGCCACGGCCTCGCCCCTCAATTTTATCCTTCATGCGAGAAGGAGCCGGCCACAAAGCAATAGCCGGCTCCGTTCCATCACATTGCCAAGTGTCGGTCGGAAGTTTTTTGTTGTTGACGAACGACACCGGCCTTTTGCGCCTTGTTCGCTGCAACGCCAACCCCCGCATCGCGCAACTGCCGTTGCACGCCATTCTTGAAAGTTTCGAAGCCGCGAGAAACGTGCAGATCATTGTAATCTGTCAGGTTCGCGACTTTCTCTTCTGGCGTAAGGTCGGGCGTAATAACCTTCGCGCCACTTCGCTCTGATGCTCGATGCGCGGCTTCAATTCCCGGATTGCGGTTAAGCTTCGCAAACACCCTATGATCGTCTTCAGCAGCTATGACCAAGGGCCGCTCCGGATGCTGTTTTGCCAATGTTTCCGCAACCGGCGCTAGGTTGCCCCCGTCGAATGCAACGACGGTTGTAAACCCGGTGGCTTGTTGCAAGCTTTTCGCGGTTGCGTAACCTTCCGCGATGATAATTGGGCCGTCTTTTTTTCCCGGCAGCATGTGCATCAAACCGGACTTTCGCCCATTCTTCAGATACATTTTTGTTCCGTCGGGCGCGATAGACTGCACGTTTTCTATGAAGCCACGCTCGTTGGTAAGGGGGACGAGAAGACGCCCGGCCTTATCCACCTTCAGGGTTTCCCCTGTCACCTGCTTGCGTTCCAGATAGACATGGCTAGACGGTGCCAAATCTGCATTCTTGAACATGGCGTAGGCTTGTTTGGCGACTTGTGTATATTGCGCCTTGAGGTCGGCTTCTTGCTGCGCTTTTCTGGCGGCTGCGGCGGCCTTTGATCTTTCCAGCTCTTCCGGATTGATTTCTGCTGCGGAAGAAACCCATTTCCGAGGGCCTTCGGCCATCTTGTAATTGGTTATCAAGCCTGCGGGAATACCTTCGATAAACCCGCGATAAGAGCCGCTTTTCTGCCCGTGCGCATCCCCTTCGACCGCCACTCGGTGCCACTTACCATCCATCTGCGGAGCACCATCAAGAATCAGACCTTGCTCACGACACGCCAGAGCAAATTCGTCTTCAGGACGCAGTTTGGAGGGTACGGCCCGTTCTTCAATCGCAGCCCATTTGCCAAAAGGCTTCATATCGGTGCCGTCATTGACATACCAAGCCTTCGCCTTGCGGTCCCATCGAGCACCGAGCCCCTTGGCTTCATTACGCTCGCTATAGGGAACGTTCAGATATTGACGTTTACGGTCCATTTCTTGCTCAAGAGGCATGGCCTTGTTCTCCCTTGACGCGGCGAGGTCTACTACCGGTCTTCTGGATGGAACCATTTCTGATTCGTTTACGAACAGGTCGAGCAACCCCCTTTCCGGAAAAGCACCAAGCGCCTTTACCACGCGATTTTCCCGCTTTTCAGCGGGCACATACCATTCCGGCTTGTTGCTCGATACTGGCATCGCACTGTCCCACATAGCGGACACCAATTCCTGATGATCGGGCGACTTGGCCGCGACGCCGGCTATTTCGGCAAGCCTATGATTGCGCCCGGCATTAATCTGACTATCGGGCGAGCGCAACGCTCCCATCTTCTTAAAAGCCCCTTCAAGCGACGCAATATCCTCGCTCGCACGAAATAACATCGGCGCAACCACTGAAACCCAATTCGTCCGGATATCTGAGATATTTAGTGGAGTTGTTTTCTCTATTGTGTGAGGCAGGTCTGGTGATAGTTTGTGGTGCAGATCGAGAGAACCGGACAGACGCTTTAGAAACCCGTCTCGCCGCTCGCTTGGCGACACAAACCAGTCTGGCTTTTCATACCCACGCGCAGGACCGTCTATGGACCATACGGCAGACAAAAGTTCGGCATGAACGGGCGAACGCCTTGCCTCTATAGACATTGCCGCCAGCGTGCTTTCCCGATGCGAGATCGACGCCGGCACCGCCTCGCTACCGACTTTGGGCTCCACTTCCCACGCTATGCGCCCGAATTCTTCAGCAATCCCCGCAAAGCGCAACTGATCTTCCCGACCTTCCAGCACTTGTCGGCCGACATTTCCCCAATCGGCTCGTTCGGCTGTCTGACTGATAAATCGCTTCAGGTGGTCCGTAGCAAGGTCCGACATAAACAAACCGGCCTTCAGCTCGGGGGCGGCCAACAAATCTTGGTTATCCCTGCCACCTGTCAGAACCAACGCATCCTGCAACTCCATAGCCCACAGTGTCGGGTTTGCGTTCCAGTGAGCGTTAAACATGCCGTCGATGACGTTTTCTCGCTCTTTACGGCTATGTGTTGCGAAATCGAGAGGTTGAGCCGGCACCGTTTTATGAATTGATTCCGCTTGCTGCGGAGCGATTTCGGGCCGGGGTGCTTTAGCCGGCATTAAAGAGCGTCGTTGTCCTGGCTCTACGACCCACGTCCGAATATTGGCGGCATCACGGGCCACAGCAAAAAGGACACTAGGCTCTTCGCGAATGGCTTTAGCCCATTCTCCGGCATATCGAGCGTGCCGATCCGGATAGTGACCAAGCCCCATGTCGGTAGTGACCATGAAGCTTGCGATTTCCGCCCGCAATTTTTCCAGCGCGAAGGCTTTCGACCCGAACGGGCTGGGCTCACGCGCCATGCGCGATTTATGCCCGGTAGAGTGTCCCAACTCATGCAGTGCCGTGGCATAGTATTCGGACTGATCGCGGAAAGAACTTTTGTCCGGAATATGAATCTCATCTTTATCGGGCCGATAAAACGCTCTATCGCGCTGATCGTGGATAATCGGCACACCGCCCGACGCGAGTAAGTTCTCTGCCCGCTCTACAGGATCAAAGGAACGTTCGGGAGCCTGATACGGCGCAAGACCGTCCATCTGCTGCGCATTAAACACGACAGC
>NVTG01000122.1 GCA_002401495.1 Candidatus Kaiserbacteria bacterium | reverse complement strand
AAGCGGCATTGTAAGTGTAGCTCGCTATGACCTCAGGCAACGCCATCTTCATCTCGATTCGCGCCATCAGACCGACCGTTGCAAGATCTTGAGTCGGACTACTGCCTGGATTAAAATCGGTGGCAAGTGCTACTCGAGCCCCGACATCGATCAGTTGCCTAGCTGGTGGATAGGCCATTTTCAAATAGTAGTCAGCTGCGGGTAGCAAAACGGCCGTCGTTGATGAATTCGCAATTTTTTCTATGTCCTTTTTACTGACTTGCACCAAATGATCGATACTTTGTGCAGCCAATTCAACCCCTAAAACTCCAGCACCCGTCCTACTTATTTGGTCAGCGTGAATTGTTAGTTTCAGCCCCAAGTCTTTGGATTTTTGCAAATATTCTCTGCCTTGTTTTACCGTGAAAAATCCCTTTTCGATAAAAATATCGACTCGATCAGCCAGTCCACTTTCGGCCAAAACTTTCAGGTCTTTTTTTACCAAGCGGTCGATATAGCTTTGAGTCGACCTCTGCTCTGATGGCTTTGCATGCGCTCCCAAAAAACTAGTGATCACTCTCGCTTTTTTTAATCGGCGAGCCGCACGCAACATTTTCATTTCTTCTTTGAGTTTAAGGCCATAACCAGACTTCACCTCAATGGTGGTTACTCCCTGATCAATAAAGCGCTGTAATCTTGTTTGAGCAGCAGCATACAATTCATCTTCGCTAGCCTTTCTTGTCGCTTTGACAGTTGATAAAATTCCGCCTCCGCGTCTAGCAATTTCAGCATATGATACGCCGGTATTACGCAATTCGAATTCGTCGGAACGGACTCCCGCAAAAACTAGATGCGTATGACACTCAACAAACCCCGGTAAAACGGTGCGTCCCTCTAGCGACACCGTTTTGCAACTCGCTGTGTATTCTGCAGGAACCTTCCCACGGGAGCCAATCCAAACAATACGGCCATTGAGTGAAACCATCGCGACATTTTTTCGAATCGAAAGATCTTTCTGTTCGACCCTGCGCCCGTCTTTTCGAGCAACACCGGCAAGTGTTAAAATCGCGCCAATATCTGTGAATAAAGTCGTTTTTTCAGCCATCTTTCTCTCCGTTGCGATTTTCGATGGTAACAGTGTTCAGCTAGCCCGTCCATAGGTCTAGATGCTAAGCCTAGCACAGCATCCTGCTCTCATCTCTCGGGCAGTATTTTAGTTCTATGGTAGTCAGGTCGTGTAATTAGGCCTATGCAAAACGCCGAAAAAACCCGATCAGAACGCATGAAAAACCGCTCTTACATAGGTTCAATGCTAGCATTCGCCGCGATCTTTTGGCTAACGCTTTGGCTATCTGTTCCCGGTGACCAAGAGCAAATTCAAAAAAGACGAATTGCTTCAGCGGGAGGGCCCTCCCGACAGTCCAAAGTGTTAGCGAAATCTAGACGGCAAAGTCGCATTGATAAGCGCCCCTCGCCATTTTCTAAAACACGCAAGGTTGTTATTCGTCACGGACTTCGCTCAGAAGAACGGTTTCCTGGAGTGAAATCAGCTGTGATGCCTAGCGTGAAACCTAGAATGTATATTCCCGCTGGCACAGAACTAATGGCGATCGTCGACAACGATTGTGTGAAAACAAGCTACCGCGCGGGCATCTCAGGCCAAGTCTCACACAGCTTGAATGCCTCGGGATTAAAGATTCAGGCCTACTCTCTGACAATTACCCAAGACACTGACAGCCAAGACTTCGTCGAAGAATCTAAACACGATGAATGCTTAATTGGAATTGCAGACAACGGCGAAGTGGAATCCGATCAATTCTATGACGATCCAAAAAGCTTCGAACAGAAACAGTTGTCCAACATCAATGCGGTCGAAGCAGAACCTTTCTTTTTGCACTCATCACTGAGCTCCAGCGGTAATGCCGACAAGGTAATTATCGCAATCGTCGACACGGGAGTTGACTACAACCACCAAGACTTATCGAGCCAAATGTGGACAAATTCCTCTGGCGAACATGGATTTGACTTTGTCAACGACGACACCGATCCGATGGATGACGATGAACACGGCACGCATGTCGCAGGCCTGGCCGCGGCAGCCGGAGGTAACAACATCGGAGTCGCTGGAGTCATGCCCCGCGGAGTAAAAATCATGGCAGTCAAAGTTTTAGATGGCAATGGTTCGGGCTCGTATGCCAATGTTGCCAACGGCATTCGCTGGGCCGTGGACAATGGTGCGGACATCATTAATTTGAGTTTAAGCGGAGCAACAATCAATGCCGGCGTCGAAGACGCACTTATCTACGCGGTGAACGCAGGAGTTCCTGTGATCGTCTCAGCTGGCAACGACGGTATCGAAATTGACCTGGACGACAATGCTCGCACTCCGTCTTCTATGGGCAAAGGTATCCAAGGCGTAGTCACTGTTGGAGCGATCGACTCGGTGACCTCCCTTAAATCACCCTTTTCAAATTTCAGCAGTAGTTTTGTTGAAATTGCCTCACCTGGCTCAAACAGCATCATGTCCACTCTTCCAGATAATTCATTTGGCGCACTCAATGGCACATCAATGTCCACACCCATCGTCACCGGAGCTGCAGCTTTGCTAATTTCAGTCCTTGCCAAGAGCAAATACCCCTACACCCCCTCAGAAATCGAAAATCTACTCAAAGATGGATCGACAAAAAACCCTAACTTAGCCAACTCTGTACTCTCTGGTAACCAACTGAACCTCGAAAAACTTCGCAATACCGTTATACATCAAATCATCGCGCCACTTTCTGGAGGCATTGAAGATGCCTTTTAAAAAACTGTGGAGCGCTCTGATCATTTCTTTTTCGCTCTTCAACCTATCCTGCGAGCCGAGTCAACCAGAAACAGGTCCCGCTGCTTCCGGTGACACAACAACAACAACAACAACAACATCCAGCGGCGAAACATTTAGTTTTGCAGGCTCTTTCAAAACCGACGGCCAGTGCCTGAACAACGACGAGTACGATGCCTGTATATTTTTGAAAAATCCAGTGAGTCAAGAAAAGAAAACCTTTGCGGAAATTTTTCCGTCAAATGAAGAGCTCGAAACTTTGCAAACACTTGCTCTCAACTTCAATGTAACGGCCAATAGTACAGAACTGACCAATAGCACCATCGATGTAAAAACTGCATCAGGCAATCGCCTCTCATCTAATAATGGCAAGTGGAAGTTTCGCGCCAGCAACGATCCCAATGATCAACTCGGGCAGGTGATGGCTTACTTTTGGCTCACCCACGCTGCCTTCAAAACTCTCTCGACTACCGGTACTTTCTGGGCCATCGACAAGAAAATACAGGTCGTACTCAATGATGAGTTCACTGGCTGGTCCCCCAGTGGCAATACCATTCACCTGCGCAAACCCAAAAATGACGGTAAAATTTCGCACAATGCAGGCCTTATGATTTACTTCTTAGCACTTGCAAATCTTCACTACGCAACAGAGGGTAAATTTTCTCAACCTCCTACAGCCGGACACCGCTCCTGTGGTGAGTCGATCAGTAAAGCGAGGCATTGTTGCACAGCCAAGAACGGTTGTTCAATGGCAATTGCTTCGGGCATAGCCGACTATTTTGTCGCAACAATTTTTCCAGAGTCTCCAACACTCGGCGAAGCTTGGGTGAATCGCCTCTCTGGCCTGCAAGCCTGTGGCCTCAGCCGTCATCTAGATGAAAACAAAGACCTCAATGTCGACCAGGCATTTGCTGCCTGCACGGACTCGGGCGGTGAAGGTTACATTTACAATATGGGTACCGTCTACGCTTCGATTTGGTGGCAGGTGCGTAACGATGCCTCGAGCCTCGCCGCCGACATCGACCGCCTCTATCAACACCATCTGAAAATAATCACTCCAGCGGATGACTTTACCAGTGCATTCGCAAAAATCTCACAAACCGATTTCGAGTTATTTTCAGGAAAGCACACCGACCTCTTTCGTGCGGAGTTTGAGCGTCGAGGCATAGCAGTTAACCCCTAAGAATATTCTCACCCAAAATTGCAATTCCCCGGCCAATTTCTTGCGGTGTCTGGTTCGCAAAACCAAGGCGCAGGTGAGTCGCTACTTTCTTTTTCTTCAACAGAAAATACTCTTCCGGCATAACGTGCACTCCAGCACTCGCCGCCTTGATCGCAATCTCACCTGAATTTTGTTCTGTATCAAGCCATAATGCCATACCACCACTCGGCTCTATGATTTTGAGATCAAGTTTTTGCAAAGACTCGACCAGTGCGCGCAATCGAACTTCATAATTGCGACGCATTTTTCTCATGTGTCTCTCGAAACCTCCATCACTCATCCACCTGGCAACTGCATCTTGCGTAACTACGTCGTTCTGTCTCGAGATGATTCTTTTAAAATCACTAAATTGCCGATGATACCTCTCAGGAACAGCCATAAAGCCAACCCTTGCTGACGGATACATCACTTTCGAAAATGTCGAAATATAAATAACGACTCCTGCTGGATCTTGGCTGGCGAGCGGCGCCAGTGGCTGCGACTTGTAATGAAACTCATGGTCGTAATCGTCCTCAAGAACCGGTATGCCGTGCCTGGTGGCAACGTCCAACAACTGCATCCGCCTAGCAAGCGAAAGTGTTACCGTAGTTGGGTATTGGTGCAACGGAGTCGTGTAGATCAAACGAATTTTTTTCTTCTTAATCAACTTCTCCAATGCTTCGACATCCAATCCCTGTGAGTCGACAGGAACTCCGACCAAACTGGCACCCGATGCCCTAAGTGCCTGCCAAGCTGGAGTATAACCCGATGCCTCAACAGCGACGTGATCACCTGACTTCAACAACAATTGAGCCGCGATAAAAATTGCCTCTTGAGACCCGTTTGTAACTACAATTCCTCTGTCCTTCACGGCACGAACTCGTCTCAGGTATTCCTCAATCTGTTTGACCAGGGGCAAATGCCCAGCTGGGTCTGAATAACCCAAAAGTTTTGTTCTTGATCTTTTTAGGGCATCCGAAAAGTGGGAGCGAATTTCGTCGTGCGGAAACAATCTCAAATCCGGCATGCCGCTCAAAAAAGCGTACTTTATATGACTTCCCATTTGCGGCTGCACAATTGC
>NVTG01000121.1 GCA_002401495.1 Candidatus Kaiserbacteria bacterium | reverse complement strand
ATGTTAAAGGTCTGTTCGAAAAGGATTCAGCTATCAATCATCCAAAGTTTGGCTTGGGTTTCGTGATGGAATCAAAAACCAACAAAATTGAAGTTGTTTTTGAGGACTCGGCTCGACTACTCGTTCATAATCGCAGCTAAATGTCTCGTTGGTTTCATGGCCTGAACCCTGAGCAAGCCGAGGCTGTCGCTCACTGTGCGGGTCCATTGTTGATTCTGGCCGGAGCTGGCTCCGGTATAACCACTGTCCTTGTATCGAGAACGGGTCGTCTTATTGACGAAGAGAAAATCGACCCAGCTCGCATTTGCGTATTAACTTTCACAAACAAATCAGCTCGCGAGATGAAAAGTCGCTTGAAGTCAAAGCTTGGCGAGAAAGCCTTGAAGCTTTGGGCGGGCACCTTTCACTCATTCGGTTTACAATTCCTACGTAAACACTCAGAGATTGCAGAGCTGCCGAAGCGTTTTGGCGTGCTCGGCGCCTCGGACTCGACTGCGATTATCAAAGAACTTGGCCAAGACGTGAATGTCGGTGGTAAAAAAGATTTTGAGTGGGAAAAGGTTCTCGCCAAAATCAGTCATTGGCGCACTTATGGGCAGAGTGATCTTGAAACTCAAGATGAGTATTCAGATATGGCTGAAATTCTTCTGCCAAAGTACATTCAGAGACTACGGCACCTCGGGGTTGTTGATTTTGACGGGTTGTTGTTGAAGCCGATTGAAATTTTAAAATCCTCTGAAGAGATTCGCCAGGGCTTGCAAGAGCACTACCAACACATCATGGTTGATGAGTTCCAAGACACAAACGAAATGCAGATGAAACTCATTCGACTGATCACTGGAGCTCATAATAACATTGGCGTGGTCGGAGATGACGACCAAAGTATTTACGGCTGGAGGGGCGCTCAGGTTGAGAATATTTTGGGCTTTCCGAAGTTGTACAAGGGCTGTACTGTCGTTCGTCTTGAGACCAATTATCGCTCCACGCCTGAAATTATTCATTTAGCCAATAATGTGATCACTAAGAATAAAGACCGCCACGATAAAGTTCTACGGCCGGCATCGAAATCGGGTGAAAAGCCTGAACTTTTTGTCTATGAGGATGAGGATGAGGAATGCGAGGGGGTGATTAGAGATATGAACACCTTCATGCGCAAAGGGCAGAAACGCAGCGAGATTGCTATCTTGTATCGCTCAAACGGGCAGAGTGCTCTTTTTGAAGCCGAACTGCGAAAAGCAAATATTCCTCATAAGGTCAGTGGCGGCACGGCTTTTTTTGATCGCAAAGAGGCTAAGGATCTGCTGGCATATTTGCGCTGCAGTCTGAGGCCAAATGAAATTGCTCTACGAAGAATTTTGAATACGCCTCCTCGCGGGATTGGTGGCGTATCCGTTGAAAAAATTGAGGCCTATGCGAAAGAGCATGGAATTTCTTTTTACAAAGGCATCTGTCGTTGGCGTGAAGCGGACGTCATTGAAAGTTCAGGGCATTCCATCGACGAGTTTTTGAGGATCATTTCGGGGTTGGCTCGAAAGGTTGTCGATATTCAGGATACTCGTTCAGCGGGTGATATTTTACTTGCCGAAGTTGAAGCATTTGGATTCAGAGATTACATTTTGAAAAACAGTAAAAACGGTGAGGCCTTCCAAAAACGCTGGCGATTTATCGAAATTTTTTGCCGAGTTCTAGATCGCTTTGTGATCAAGGGCGGCAAGAGCCAGCAAAGTCTGCGCAAGTTTGTCGACGCGATGGAACTGCGAGACTCTGAGGACGATGATGAGAAAAAAGATGAAATTCAACTGATGACCTTGCATGCGAGCAAAGGACTTGAGTTTCCGGTGGTTTTTCTTGTCGGAGTTGAGGAGGACCTGCTGCCACATCGAACATTGGGCAGTGATATCTCTGAGGAGCGCAGGCTGTTTTATGTCGGTCTGACTAGGGCTAAAGAGCGCTTGATCTTGAGTCGAGCGCGCAATCGCAGACGTTTTGGTCGGTTGCGTCCGATTGCCCCATCTCGTTTTGTCGTAGAGATTCCTGAGAAATTGATTGCTACTTACGAGCGCGGAATTCGCCCCTTGAATGAAGAGCAGGTAAAAACCGAATTGTCGGACTTGTTTGCGCAGTTGGATACCGCAGCCGCTGCTCAGAAGGTAAAATAGATATTGGAGAAAAAAATGAGTAACGTCACAGAATCAATCCTTCGGAAAAAAATTCAAGAGGCATTTACGCCTGAGGTATTGGCGCTTGAAAATGAAAGCCATATGCACTCTGTTCCCGCAAATTCGGAGACTCATTTCAAGCTTTTACTGGTCAGTGAGTTCTTCACAGAGATGAGTCGAATTGACCGGCAACGAAAAGTGAATGAAATCATTCAAGAAGAATTGGACGGGCCGGTACATGCTTTTACTCAGCGAGTTTATACCATCGAAGAATGGCGAAAAATGGGAGAGACAACTAATTTTGTTTCACCACAGTGTCTTGGTGGATCTCTGGGTGGATCTATATAGGGAGTCAACAGATGCAAGAAGTTAGCCGTGCACGGCGCATGAAAAAGGCTCTAGGAAAATTTGCTCTTTTCTTAGGTCTTGCCATTTTGTCGATTTTTATACCGGTTGCGCACTTTGTTTTAGTGCCGACATTTTTGTTGTTATCATTTGTCTTTGCATGGATCGAATTTGGAAAGAGGTATTACGTGAAGGCTGACAATGTGCCTTGCATCCACTGTAAAAAGACCTTTTCGATAGAGGATAGCTTCTCTGAAACATCTGTGCGGGTGAGCTGCGGTGAGTGTGGTGTGCAGAATTCGATTAAGATTGATCAGCTTTAAATGAGTCTTTTAAAAAGTCTTTTGAAAGGTAATTAAACTGACTTTCGGCCTCGGGTCTTCGTAGAAAGGATCGATGATCAGCGGAGTGATAAAGGGAGCTGTCACGTTCACCGTTACAGACCAAGGAAGATAACTCACATTCAATCCCAGCCCACCGATTTGCGTATCAAAGAACATTTGTCTTGGAGTTGAATTGGAGCGATCCGTATTTGTATTGCCACCACAGTCGAGAGTGGAGGTCTGATCCAAGTTGACCGTCGTGTCGCTGCTGCGAATGGTGTCGACACTGTAGGTCCTGCACTTGTCGCCAAAGGTATCGGCAAAGGCGATGTAAGGGCTTAAAAGCCAATTTTCTTTAACCATAAATTCGGCCTGTATTCCGATAAAAAATCCAAAAAAGATCTCGGTGGAACTCATATCGAAATCACCGACGCTTGTGCCAGCATTGCTCTCCGAATAGCTTTGCGAAAAATCGTAAATCGGAACAAACGGTCCTGCAAAAACGGTGATGGATTGCAGTGATGCTGTTCCCTGGTAAACTTGATAAGACGCTCCGATGCCGATGTTGTAGAAACTCGCGGTTACGCCGGTGGCTTTGGCGACCGTGCTTCCGGCTGTGGTTGCTCCCGAAAAATCACCAGTTAAGCGGTCTGCAACCATCCAAAAATAAGCAGAGAGATTTTTTCTCAATCCGTAATTCACGTTCAATGCGAGCCCGAATCCAGAAAACTCTCCGGTCTCTGCAAAACTTCCATCGGCGTTGGCATCGTCGAGCTGAGCTGTGAAATACGCTGGTTTGACTTCGACTCGGAAGTCACCAGAGTTTTCCAAAACCTTAGGAATGGGCGGGTCAGCCATCATGTATTGATTGGCGATTGCAATCGAGTCGACGCCAAAGCCAATAAAGGATTTGGCGTGTGGACAGTAGATCATAGCAGTAAGAATGAGTAAAAATCCGTACTTCATGTTGTGGTGATATTTCTCATCGTGGATAAAGTCACCAGAAAAGCGGGGACGAGTACTACTGGTCCCTTTTTTGCTGTTTTAGGGGACCAGCTTAAAGAAATTTAAATTATCGTCTGCGGCGAAGATAAACTTCGAACTCTGCACGGCAACCGTTGTCGACCCAGAGAGTGTCTCCCCAGTAACCCCAGTCATAACCTTCTTGGCAGGGAGCATTCGAGTATCGGTAAGTGACATAAGCATCTCGGATGCGTCCGCGAATGCGGCACTCGTGATAAGAGTGGCCGATACTTTCGCAATCGAGGCGAACGGGGCGTGGTCCGGGGCCAGGTCCACCGTTTGTGCGAACTTGAAAAACCGCACGGCATCCATGGTTCACCCAAATATTGCTACCACGAAATCCCCAATCTGTACCTTGGCGACAAGAGGAGTTGGAAAGTTTCCGTGTGAGTCTTGCACTGCGAATTCTGCCTGATGCTCCACATTCAACGTAGGCTTTAAGCCAGCTCTGGCAGGTGATGGATTCAGTACCGGCAACGGCCTGTGACGAATTGAAAAGTAAAACAATTCCAACCATCGAAACAAAGAATATTAAATTTTTCATGGATCCCCCTAAATATAATTTCTTTGGATTGAATTATCTGTTTCTGGAGGGATTGAAAACAAAATTGATTAGCGCGCAGCAGCAATCACTGTTTAAAGCTGTTTCAAATAGTCAATCAGCTGAGTCAGCTGCTTTGAGCTGAGAGGTTCGGCTCCCTTGTGTTGTTTGAAAACCTCTCCCAGGGTCGCAGCTGATCCGTCGTGTAAGTAGGGCGCGCTCGACCAAATTCCTTTTAAAGTCGGAGTGTCGAGGCCGGTCAGCTTCTGCCCTCGGCGTAGTCCCGAGCTCGGTTTAATCGTGCCGACGTCAAACAAGTGATTGTTTTGCAGAGTCGAATTACTCATTGCAGAGCCTGAATGACAAGACTGACAATTGAGGCGGCGAAAGATTTTCTCTCCTTCATTTGTGTCTGCAGTTTGCCACGGACTTTCGGGTGTGCTGGTAAGAGATTCAACATAGGTAGCCAGTGCATCGAGTTCGCGACTCAGCCCAGTTTTGGCTGTGCCGAGTGTGTCTTGCGTGGCTTGCCAATCTTCATTCGTCAAAAAACCGCGCCCGCCAAAACCGCCGCGCATATCATTTTCAAAGTCTTGAATTTCGTCAAAGTTTCCGGTCCAGTGAACTCGCCCGTGTTTCATGCCCGACCGGCCACGTAGGTCAGTGGTGTTGCGCAGTCCTTCTCCGCGATCAGTGAAGTCCCAAAC
>NVTG01000120.1 GCA_002401495.1 Candidatus Kaiserbacteria bacterium | reverse complement strand
CTTTCCGGTATGCCAGGTCAAGGAGCAGGGCATTGAGCAGGCATTTAACGAGGCAAAGCAGTTCGTGGACGCACGGCGTGCGCCGCTGTTTGCGACGTTATATTCGTCAAATTCGACAAATGAAAGGAGGCGATTATGTCTAAAATTGGAACACTGAAACTCACCGGAGCCTCGGGCACGGAATACACGTTCAATGTGTACCCATATAATACTGATTTTAAAGCAATTGCTGGGGTCTACTATATTTCAAAGCGAACCGAAAAGGCCGATGGAAGGGGTAATCACAGTGCAATCTATGTGGGCCAGACAGAGGACCTATCCACTAGGTTTGATGGTCATCACGATGAGGCTTGTTTCTTGAAAAATAGAGCCAACTGCTAGTGCGTCCTAGCGGAATCAAGCAAAAAGCGCAGGTTGGAGATTGAGGCCGATTTGGTATCGTCACTCACTCCGCCGTGCAATGGCTGAATATAACCAGTCGCAGCAATTCGCGGCCGCTGGCCGCTGGCCGCCGGCCGCCCTTTTCGTGGCTCCTTCGTCGCACTCCAAGGTCGCGGCTGTGCTTCGGCGTTATGCGGTACTGCCTGGGGATTTGCAAAGAGGTTTTGGATGAGTGAAAAAAACGTTGTGAGAGTCATTCTGAAACGTTGTCGAACTGGTGGGCACGGTGAGTTGCTCTCGGAAGAATATAAAACTGTAGAAATTTTTTCTGAAGATATAGAAAGACTAATGGTCGGGCAGGGTATTTTCGGGAAATTCTCCGTTATTGGGGCAGAATTAATGGATCCGGAAGCCTCTCATGCTAAGTTCGAGAAAGACGATATGGCTTGGGCATATCCTGAGAACGATACTGATGCATAACATACGCACAGCAAATAAAGCCGACGCGGCAGATATTGCTCGCATCCATGTAGACACCTGGCGTGCCGCATATACTGGCATTGTTCCCGAAAGCCACCTGTCACGGCTTTCAAAGGCAGATCGTGAGAAAAGATGGGCCAAAACACTATCTGAATCTGCCAATGGCACTCGTGTTGCAGTTGGTTCCGACGGGCTGGTTGTCGGCTGGAGCTCATTCGGTCCAAGCAGGGACAGCGATGGCCGGGGCATTGGTGAGTTGTACGCGATCTACCTAGACCATTCGCATTGGGGAGAGGGGATTGGGAGGGAGTTGATGGACGATGCAGTGTCACTGCTTCACTATGATGGATTCACCTCTGTCACCCTTTGGGTGCTGCAAGAGAACTCGCGAACGCGTGCCTTCTACGAGCAGACTGGATTCAGCCATGACGGCGCCTCAAAGGTCATCGAGATAGATGGCAAGGAGCTAGTTGAACTCAGGTACAGGAAGGCAGCCCAACAAGGTGCTCAACCGGACGCCTTCGGCGCCGGTTAGCTTTGACGTTAGATCAAAGGGGAGTCGCACTATGGCCGAGTACGAAACATCGTTTACAGATCATGGAGTTCATGACCTGCTTGGACAACTTGAGACCGCTCTTAGAAAAAGAACAAAGAAGAAGCTCGAAGGTAGCGCTAGAGATAACCTCGATCGGTTGACGCAGGCGACGAATTTCATCGAATCCCGATTATCTGCCGCAAGTCCGGTTCTCAATACGCCTTCGAAGCTTAGCCAGATAGAAAAATCTATTCAGGCCTCTTTGAATGAGGTCAATCAATTTCACAACGATGAAAATGCAGCTCATTTGGCTAACGCAGCAAATCAAATCGATGCTGGGCTTAATGCTTCGTCGACGCTTATCTCATTAGAGCAACCGACCCCAAGTATAAAAGCATCGGACGCTGTCGGTTTTAAGAAACTCGCAGAAGATGTTATTGCGGGCTTAGAAAATAAGGCTTCGTCGGTAGATGAAACGCTAGCAGCGGTCAATGCTCATATAGAAAAGTTAGAGAAAAGATCTGAACAACAAAAGGTCGCGCTCGATTCATTGCAAAGCACATCGGAGGCTAAGCTTGAAGAGCTAGAGTCCCAATTTCAGTCTAACCAGACAGAGCGGTCTACTAAATTTCAGTCGAAGCTCGACGAGCTCGATGAGGCCGCAACCGAATATCTGAATAAACTGGAGGAAAAGAAAGCCGAAGCCGAACAGATCGTGAATCTGGTTGGCAATGTCGGACTTACCGGAAATTTTAAAGGTGCTGCATTTAGGGAGAAGCGGTCAGCAGACTGGCTTCGAATCGTAGCGCTGCTCTGTTTTCTGGGAATGGTGTGCGTTGTAATAACAACGCTTTTTTTCTCCTTGAAAGGCGGGTTTGACCCTTGGGTTGCTCTATTTAGGCTCGGAGCCGGGTTTACCTTGATAGTTCCCGCAGCGTACGCGGCAAGGGAGTCTTCGCGACATAGAGTTATAGAAAATAAAAATCGCAAAGCTGAGCTCGAGCTAGCTAGTATTGATGCCTATTTGGAAAGCCTGCCAGCTGAAAAGAGAGTAGAAATAAAAGCCTCCCTTACTGATAAATTTTTTGGGCATGAAGAGCCAGTCGAAACTCATGCTCAGGATTTTAAGGTTGACTCGTTGATCGGGTTACTAAAAGAAGCGATAACTGCGCTCTCAAAACGATAAATCGGCTTGCAATAGTGATACTGATCTAACACAACGCTGCAGTTGACCGCCCAAAGCGCTGCCGCGCTTAGGTCGGCAACTGAGCTTCGGCGTTAAGAGGCAAAGACTGTGGAAATCGTTCCCCTATCAGATAAAAGGGAGTTCATTGCTGAGTTGGCGGAGCTTCACCATGCAGAGTGGAAGCACTTGAACCCGTCGCTGACTTTGGAAGGGCGAGCCGAAGCTATCTCTAATGCTGCGGGACGAGAGGGCATTCCTTCAATCTTTATTGCAATGTCAGGAAGTCAGCTTGTTGGTTCGGCTGCGCTAGTACAGAACGATATGGACATAAAACCGGATTTATCTCCTTGGCTGGCAGCCGTCTATGTAAAAGAAGGCTTCCGGCATCAGGGGATAGCAACGGAATTGATTGCTCGGTGCGAATATGAGGCTGCTCGCTTAGATGATAATGCCTGGTATCTGTACACCGAGTTCGCCTCGAAACTTTATGAGAAACTTGGTTGGAATCATATGGAGCGATGCGAATACAAGGGAGTGACAGTCGATGTCATGTACAAGCAGATTGCCTCTTAACCAGGCGGTCAACCGGACGCCAAAAGCGTGCCGCTTTTGGTCCCCTCCGCTGGCGCTCCGGCGCCGGTTACCTTAGCGTTATACGAAGAGTCTTACCTTATGTACTTCTACCCTTACGAATCTATCGAAATCCCGAGAACTAGCGGCCTTGTGGCTCGCGATAAAGAATCTCTGAACACTTTCTGGAGCGAAGTCGAAGAGATCGAAGAGGGGCTTTCAACAGCGATAGGCATTTATATTTTCTCGATCCGCGCTGGAATGGGGAGTCTTCCTTGGTACGTAGGTAAGGCCGAGAAGCGGGGATTTAGGAAAGAGTGCTTTGCGCACCATAAACTCACGCACTACAACGAGAGTCTGTCAGGTCGGAAAGGAACGCCTCTGCTGACGTTACTACCTAAGCTCACTCCAGGCCACGCGTTCGTTCAACCGAACGGTAATCCGCACGGCGATATATCTGCGCTAGAAAAAATGCTCATAGGGACTTGTATCCAGAAAAATTCTGATCTAGCCAATATTAGTGATACCAAACTCCGCAGAGAGATGGTAGTTCCTGGTTACATTAATAGCCCAAAAGGGCGTGCACGATCTTCGGTTAAGGAATTTCGGCAGTTGCTTGGTGTTTGATGTATAACAAGTCGCTGCATTTGACCGCCCAAAACGCTGCCGCGCTTCGGGTTCCCTCCGCAGTCTTCGGCTGCTTCGGCGGCAACTTAGCTTCGGCGTTAGATTTCAAAGATGATGTTCTCCAACGATTCGCCGTTTCTAAATATTCCACAGGTCCTAGATGCAAGACAGGCGCTGTATATCGATGGTTTGAGGCACGCAGCGCAAATAGCAGATCTGGCGTACCGTCGATTGTGTTCAGGGCTCACAGAGCATGTGTTTTCATACTGCAGGAATGAGACGCCTAGCGAATTTACATACCTGTATTTGGACGCTTGGGCATTTATCGACGCGACGGATAGGTTCAGAAGCCTTTGGAAAATGCAACCTGGCACAAAATCGATGCCCGCTCAATATGCACCGGCTACAGTGCAGGAAAAGCTTGAGGGAATTCGGCAACTGAGGAATGTTTCTGCCCATATCGCACAAAAAATAGATCAGATAGTGTCTTTAAAGTCCTCAGTTCTCGGGTCGCTTAGCTGGGTAACTGCAGTTAGTCACACACCACTTGTAGTTAAAACTTGCTTTATCCGACCTGGGGTGATGCCAGCAAAAGTTTCAGATCAGCTGGCAATGCCAGCCGGCCGTGTAGACTTCGTCAACGAGTCGGGGTGGATAACTATGAATGCTGGTAAACATAAAGTCGTGCTCTCTGAGGCATATACTGTACTTGTCGAACTTGTGAGTTATGCGGAGCAAGCACTCTCTGCCGCATTTTCTGATCCTACGTTCGAAACAAAGCGTCCTGCGGATATGTTCGGAATGGCCGAGCTTGATACAGGCAAGCACGACTATTGAAATCTAACAATGTGGTCAACCGGATGCCAACTACGCTGAGCTCCGTTGGCGCCCATTACCACTGGCATTAGCACTACATAGGATCGAGGATGGCAGTAGGTGTAAAAGTCGGCAGCATTACTGATGAAATCGGGACGTCGGATTTCTTTCATGCCTTTTTTAGTACTGTGAGCCACAACCTGGAAGAAAGATGGGGGAGCCGCTTTCCTGCTCTCATGGATTACCTGTATCAAGGCGAGCTTGAGGCGGGTTTAGCCGAAAAGGCGGTTTTGGAGCTGCACGAATTGAGAAATGAGCTGAGTCACCTGGATCCGAGCAAAGTGGTTTGGGATGTCGAGGATTTGTCTAAGCAACCACCGTGGGGCTCTGATATTTCGCCTGAAATGGCAGTTAGGCTTTCCGGGGTGCTGGGTGGATCAGCTGAAAGTTGGTTAATGCTCCAAGATAGCTATGATTTATGGAAGGCTCTTTTGGATGAAAATGGAG
>NVTG01000119.1 GCA_002401495.1 Candidatus Kaiserbacteria bacterium | reverse complement strand
CTTGATGTTTAGCTAAAAGCTGGCAAGATTGATTTTGAAGGTGCTCGAGCAGGGTTTGAGTTGGATGTGGGATGGAATTATATTGGCATGGATGCTTAGGGTTCAAATGACTCTTATAAGTTGTTTGTTTCATCATTTGTAAATACAGGTACCAGAACTGACACTGACGATTTGAGTGGACATGGATATGCAAGTGCTAGTCTCACTTAAATTGGATGCAGATATGATGGTGGTAGTTGGGAAAGAGAACTTGAAGGAGTCATGATGAACGAATTTAAACTTTTTGATGGAAGTTTGAGTTAAGCATAATTTGAAGCTTCTTTTAAAAGTTCTGGATGTTCAAATTACTGCAATATCTGTAAAACAACAGGTACATGCATTGATAGAGAAGTTACAGCTCCATATCTACATTATGATTTTGATTTAAGCGTTCATCCAGTCACATAAGCTGTTGATCTAGCAGGTAACCATAATTTGCCATTACCTTTCGATAAAGACGATGGACCATGGGCATCTGGAGACGCATCCTTAAAATTCAGTGGGAGCCAAGGAGCTGTTATTGACAATGTTGATCTTCCTCCTTCTTTTGCTATTGATATGTGGGTGCTATTTGATTAATAACACTCTGGAGACATGAAGTTACTCAAAATCTAAGAAAACACAGGTAGCAAGAAACTTGAGTTAAAGCTAAAATCAAGTGGAGTCTACAATTGTAGAACAGATAGTGATGATGTTAATGTAACTGGAAGCACATCTAGTACCTTAGCATGGTAAAAAATAACAATTGTCTATTTTCCTTATAAAAAAGATAGGTCATGGATTTGTGTTATGGATGACTTGGGAACTAACAACTGTGAGGAAAGCAAAATATTAAATCTGTCTTAAACGAAGATTACTATAGGGGAGAGTTTCGTGGGTTATATGAGGAGATTTAAACTCTATAACTGGGGATTCACTCACGAAAAAGATGCGGTCAATTATTTCACTCGTTCATCAACCTGTGTCGACACTCTATTAGGAACATCTTGCTCAGATTGTGACATTGAAATGGACAATGGCAGTGGTTAAGTTTGTTATGAATTGTGTGCCCTCGATAAATTCGGACCAGCATGCACTACCTGCGATGCAGTGTGTGAATATTGCATTGACGCGGGAACTGGCAAATGCACTAAATGCAAAAGTACTCATGTTTTTGATGCTGCTTGGATCTGCTAGCCATGTCATGAAACTTGCTTGACTTGTAGTGGAATTGCGGACAATGAATGCCTGACTTGTGATACGAGCAAGTATTAGTTAAATTCAGGAAAATGTGAGGATGTTTGTGGAGACGACAAAGATTATGGAGTTAACCCATGCGAAGATGATAACACTGACAGTGGAGATGGATGCTCAGATGTTTGCGAACTCGAGGCAGGATGGGAATGTGATGGTGGAACACCCACACAAAAAGACACCTGTACTGAGATCTGCGGAGATGGCATCAGAATTTTCTAAATATGTGATGATTTTAACACTGATAATGACGATGGTTGTTCAGATGCATGTGTCAAAGAAAATGGCTACGATTGTTCAAGAGCATCTGGAGCCGACCGAGACACTTGTGCTGAAGTCTGCGGTGACGCCTTCCTGATAGTTACAGACCCATCCACAAGAGTGCACACCTGTGACGATGACGACACAAGCCCTGGAGATGGCTGCGATGGTTCATGTCAAATAGAACTTGGCTACGACTGCACAAGAACAGACTCTTCTACTGCAGATGTCTGTATTGAGAACTGTGGCGATGGGATCACAGTTGGGAGCACTTGGGCTTGTGACGATGGAGATACTGATGATGTAAATGGGTGCAGTAATGCCTGTGGGATTGTGGATGGATGGGAATGCAGTGGAGGCGATTCAACAACTGCATCAAGCTGCAATGAGGTCTGTGGAGATGGATATCTTCATGTGACAGATCCAAATACAAGGGTACATACTTGCGATGATGATGATACCAGTCCAGGTGATGGATGTGATGGATCTTGTTAAATTGAGCTGGGATATAATTGTGTTCGAGCAGACGCAGCTACGGCTGATGTTTGTACTGAGATATGTGGTGATGGAATTACTGTGGGGAATGCTTATGCTTGCGACGATGGAGACACTGATGATGTAAATGGGTGCTCTAATGCATGTGCGATTGTGGCAGGATGGGGATGTAGTGGAGGTGACTCAACAACAGCCTCAAGCTGTGGTGAAGTCTGTGGAGATGCATATCTTCATGTGACTGATCCTGCTACGAGAGAACATACTTGCGATGACGATGATACGAGCCCAGGAGATGGATGTGATGGGTCTTGCTAAATCGAGCTGGGTTATAATTGCGTGAGAGCTGATGCATCTACGGCTGATGTCTGCACTGAAATATGCGGCGATGGTATCACCGTCTTTACAACATATGATTGTGACGATGGCGATAATGATTCAGGAGATGGATGTTCAGATATCTGTGGATTAGAAGATGGATGGACTTGTCAAGGTGGAGATACAACTAATCCTGATGCCTGCAATGAGATTTGCGGTGATGGATTCTGGATTATAAGAGATGTATTAACTAGAGAACATCAATGTGACGATAATGATACTGACAGTGGCGATGGATGTACTGATCTGTGTTAACTCGAAGTTGGATGGGATTGTGTTAGAGATGCTGGTGATACTGTCACTGTTTGCACAGAAATATGTGGTGATGGGATAACAGTAGGAACAACTTACGATTGTGACGATGGAGACAATGACTCAGATGATGGCTGCTCGGATGTCTGTGCTTTAGAGGATGGCTGGATCTGTGAATTTGGAGATTCTTCAACAGCTGATACTTGTAGAGAAATCTGTGGAGATGGTTATAGATGGACAACTGAGTTTGAATGTGATGATGCTAATAATGATGATAATGATGGATGTTCGGCTGGATGTGCGATTGAAGCGGGATGGCTTTGTGATAGAGCTGCTGATGGATCAAATAAAGATGAATGTAGTGAGATCTGTGGAGATGGAATTAACAACTTTTAACCTTGTGACGATAAAAACCTCGACGACACAGACGGTTGCTCATCAACCTGCACAATCGAAACAGGCTACGAATGTGCCCGCCACCCAGACGGCGATCGTGACCTCTGTACCGAAATCTGTGGTGACGGTCTCCGCCTAACAACTTATCATTCCTGTGATGACAAAAACACTGACCCCAACGATGGATGTTCAGCTGGATGCCAAACTGAAACAGGATATGATTGCATTCACACGAACCCTACAGATGATAGAGATACCTGCACAGAAATATGTGGAGATGGATTAAGAATAACTGCACATCATGCTTGTGATGATAAAAACTTGATTAATGCTGATGGATGTACTGATCTTTGTGAGATTGAATTGGGATATGAATGTTAGGCTATTAGTGATAGAGATAAGTGTAATGAGATTTGTGGGGATGGGATTAGAGTTTCTGCGACTACGACTTGTGATGATAATAATACTGATGCGAAAGATGGATGTGATGAAAATTGTTAAGTCGAGTTAGGCTACATTTGTCATGGAGGCACGCCAGTACAAATAGATTTTTGTGAACAAGTATGTGGCGATGGAATAAACATAAACAAATACCACGAATGTGACGATGGCAACACAGAGAAACTCGATGGTTGCTCTCACGAATGTCGCATAGAAAACCATCTCTGGACTTGCGTTCAATCAGATGAATATTCCCCCACAATTTGCACTTTCGAGGACAAATTCGCAACATCACGCAACATTGGTTATACAGCCTCCTCAGCTGCAGTGTTATCTGCCTGTTCTGGCAACTTAGCAACTGTATTAGTTCAACAAGTTGGAGCTATCGTTCCCTTCTTACAGGTTCCAATTGATGAAGAACTTGATAGCTTTTGTGGAGATATGTAGTATTCATTGTTTTAGACTGAGATTTTTAAGAAGATTCTCATTAAGATGGGAGCTGAGGCTGATGGGTAGGTTATGTTGCCAGATTCGGTTAGTAATGGAGGTGGAAGGAGAAGGAGGTCTTTGTTTGCTAATTAGTCTGTTGTTGCGATAATGGAATCAATGCTCTATGAGAACTTTATAGGTATGATCTGTATCGTAGGACTTGGTGCATTCATCTCATACATTTTATACATGATCCGAAAGTTCAGATGTTGTAAAAAACCTCCTTAAATCATGACAATCTGGATAAAGCTATTCTATCTGAGTTATTTCCCAGTAGTTTTGTTCTCGCTATCCAACTATCATATCTTTGATTTTACAGGAGAAGTGAAGCTTGGAGGGACCATTGAGTTGATAATGTCAACTCTTCTTCTAGGCTTCTACATTGCAGTTCCTATTTTCTTATATGTTAAACTGAGAAAACATAGATATCATTTAGCGCAAGATTTACCGAGACTTGAAACGCTTTATAGAGAATATAAAGAGAGCAATCCTATGACTTTTATTTATCATTTATGGTTTTGTGTCATTAGGTTTATGTTTGCTGCAATCATTCTATACGTGCCAGATCCATCGATGTAACCTCTTCTCTTAACAGGAGTAAATGGAATCACATTGATTGTGTTCTTAGCAGTAAGAATTCATACCTTCTGGTGGGATTATGCTCTTTTCACATTCATGAACAGCACACTAACTATAATATCGTTTGCTCTTGTCTTTACATTCGATAGTCAATCAATGCTCGTGATATGGACATTAATGATCTGGACATGGGTTTCAACCGCATCATTGATCGCAATAATCGTCTGGAGATTCATCCTAAAGCGCAAACAAGAAGCTGAAATGGAAAGATTCAGAATCTAGTAAGAATTGGAGAAGACTGAAGTTATTAAGATTGGAGTTGAAGACGTCACCATGGAGCCTGAACTCGACAAAACACCATTCCCCTGGGACAATCTGAATTCCGACAGTCGCATGCATACGACTTCAACATTTAGTGGCACCTTTGCTAACACAGGTGATGAAGTGTTTGTCAAACCATATTTAAAGAGTTAAAAAGTAAAGTTTGATATTGAAGATAAATGAATTATCTATTTAATTAATCTTATGTGATTAAAAGTTTTTGAGG
>NVTG01000118.1 GCA_002401495.1 Candidatus Kaiserbacteria bacterium | reverse complement strand
AAATAGCATTAGCACTTGAAACTTTGGTTGCTGGAGTACAAAATAAGCTCTTTGTATGCTCGATGATGTGGATATGTGGCAAAGGTCGTCTCCGGATTAGATTAAAGACAATCATATTTTTAAATTATTAATCTAATAGAAAATGAATTAAGAAGAGGGTTATGGAGCGCCAGGATATGGCTATTCTATTGATCAAGAAGGTAAGCACTGAAATCCTTTACTTATTACATCAGGTTAAAACTAAGAAGAAGGTGAAGGATACAATCAAGGACCCTATATTGAAGAAGAAGATGGTGCAGAGGGAGGAGTGAATGCGCTTGTAAGTTTCGTTTATTCTCATCACTAACGCTTCTCAAGAAGCGGTCTAGAATTTGTAATGGGTTATAGGTTTTAATAAAGATATCGACCAAGGCATTCATAACCTGACCACTGATCAGAGAACTGTAAGTTTAAATGATTGACAGAATTAGGAAATATTTTACTCTGCTGCTCACACTGGGGTCATTTATAACTATGTTTCTCGCACTTAAAAGTTACTTTAAGGTCATTGTAATAAGATCACTTGCACTGTATGTTCTCCAGACAAACGATGGATAGTAACAGCAGACTCCGGTCCCGATTCCATGCTAGTAATCTGGGATTCTCAAACAGCAACCCCTGTAAAAACATTCTTCACTCCTCATGAAAATGGAGTCCTCACAATGGATATCTCTCCAGATTCCATGTACATAGTGACCCTCTCAAACGAAGAAAAACAATAAAAAATCTCCTTATGGGATTGGACAAACGAAGATCTCAATGATCCTTTAGTCACAAGAGCATTTGAATATAATAAAGAAGATAAATAACTTTGGGTTAAATTCAATGGATCAAATGTAAAAGAGATAGTTTCCAACGGACGAGCTAGAGTTTTCTTTTTGAACTGGGAGACAGATATGCAGATGTTTGAGTACTATTCTCCTTAAGTGCCTAAGTCGGCTTTCTCAAAGAAAGAGAAAACAAATTCAAAGTTCACTCAATCAGTATTTATTCCAGATTCCACTCAAGCAGTTACTGCCTCTGATCACGGAGACATCCTTGTTTGGGACATTTCTCTGATTGTTGATGGTATTGCTCAGCCCAATGAGAAGAGACTTATCAAGGTAGTGACAGTGAATCAAAACAATAATCAAATCAACATCTTGACTATTCATAACCAGTACCTTGTGACAGGGAATAACGACGGGTCAATCAGATTTTATGACTATCAATTCTAAATTTGCGCTTGGTTCGAAGATTTGAATTTAAGTGAGATAAAATCTATCTCATTCGCGGACATGGATGCTAGAGAGGCTGTGGATCCCTATGATGAATATGATGATGATCAAAAGAAGAAAAGAGACTCTTTCAAGTGTGCCGACTTCCTTGTTTCAGATACTTCAGCTATGGTTTGCATGCTACAGTCTTTCATTTTTGAGGAGATTGATCCATCTAAGAAAAGAGGTGAGACTATTTTCCATGGGCTCAAGTCAAAGGTGAATGCAATCGCTGTGCATCCTACAAAGCCTATCTTAGCTATGGCAGGAAAGTCTGGGTTCATAATCACTTGGAACTACCTAACTAAAGAGACTCTTGTGAATAATTTTGAGTCCTTTGATAAGGAATAGCCTGCTACTATGGAGTTCACTCCCGATGGCTCTACTCTCTGCATTGGTAATTCAGCTGGAACCATTAGATTCTTGGATCATTACACACTTGACAAGCTTCAAGATGACTGTGTGAATTCAGAGAGAACACCCAAGCCTCCAATCACCAAGTTGATCCTTGCATCTGACTCTAAGCATCTAGCAACGATGGATGTGGATCTGTGTGTGTGTTTATTCAAGAAATAGAAAGATCCTTAGGCTCAAGACCCAAGTGAACCAGAAAAATGGCTATTTGCAGGAAAAACAAGATCACATTTCGTGGAAGTTGCAGACATTTGCTTCGGAGAAAGTCTTGATGAAAATGAAGATATGAAATTGAGACTTTTCAGTATTGGAAAAGACAGAAAGCTCTTTGAATTTGACGTCTATGCCTCTAATGATCAAGATGGATTGAAAGAAGTCAATGCTTTTGAAATTGAACAAGAAGCAAGACCATCAGCCTGCATCTGGTACCCAAAACCAGACTCCAAAGAGGACTTACTCATGACAGTCAATGACGATTACAAAATGAAAATCTGGAACATCTCAACTAGAGGCAGCAGAAGAACTTGTCTTGGCCCTACCTACGGAGGAGAAATGATAAAGCTAAAAAAGCTAGACATTGAAGGCAACGCTGACAAGTTCCTGGCTTACTCCACCAAAGAAAAAGTTATTGGCTTGATCAAGCTTCCACTTGACGGTAATCCAAACAAGACTATGGGACTGATAGCTCACCCTGACAGAGTAGTTGATCTATGCGTGACTCTGGATGGCAAGTACCTTTTCACTTGCGGCGGTGATGATCTCTCAATCAACATGTGGGGTATCGATATTACTCCAATTGAATAAGCAATCTTGATGGGAGGCGAGAACATTGAGCCCTTTATTAACTTGATTGAAGGTGGCAGAGATGGATAGACGTACTAAGATATGAAAGATTTCTTTTATTATGCGATGATTAGATCAAAAGATGAGAATACCAACAAGACGAGGAAGCTTGATGGATCAGTGCCTTTGGAAGAATTACCTAATTTGATGAGAGCTATGGGGTATTATCCAACAGAGATGGAAATATAACACATGAAAGATGAAGTTAAGTTCTCCAAGTTCACTGAAACTGGACAATATGTAAATGCAGTTGAGCTTGATACTTTTATCCGTCTTTTTGTGAATCATAGACCAGTTTATGGAATCGGTAAAAACAACATTGAGGCTGCCTTTGAAGCTCTATTTGCAGGTGATAAAAGAGGATCTCTCACTAGAGGTAAGTTTAATCCCTAATCATATTAACAGATGACTTAACAACTTACCTCCAAGATGGGTAAGAAGGCATGAAATTCGACGAACTTGGTGAATGCCTTCAACTTTTGGTGGGAGAACAATTGATACAAAAAGCACTTCCAAATGAAATCTCAGCAGACGAATTTGCAGAAAATGTGCTTGGATTCGAAGAGGTTGAAGAAGCAGATGATGAAGAAATTATTGATGGACAATTGATACTTGCCGATGGATAATATGGATAAATGGGAGTTATTCCTGAAGAAGAATCTAGAACTATTAATTGATTTAAAGAATATATCATCCAAGACTCTTGAAATTCATACCTTCAAGTAGAGTAATAATCTCATCGAAATAAGGTCTCTTGTCTTGATCTCTATCCCAACATTTCTTCATCATGTCTAAGAAAGGTGCTGGGCTCTCTCTTTCACTGATCTTAGGTCTCATATCTTCTTTCACAACTCTTCTTGACACTTCAGTTCCTTCAATTCCATAATACGGAGGCTTTCTTGTCGCAAGTTCCCAAAGAATAACTCCAAATGAAAAGACATCAGCTTTTTCAGTATATTTGAAACCAGCAATAACTTCAGGAGCCATCCACTGATAAGTTCCAATTTTTGAAGTCATAACTTTCGCTTTAGTTCTCGTCCAGCCAAAATCCGCTAATTTCGCATTGCAAGCATGATCCAGCAGTACATTCAAACTCTTCAAATCTCGATGCAAGATTGGTGGCTTGAAGGTATGCAAATAAAACACTCCTTTTGCAATATCTAGCGCCAGTTTTCTTCTGAACTCCCATGAAATCTTCAACTACATATCATGCAAGCAACTCCATAACGATCCTCTGCCACAGTACTCCAAAATAATGCACAAATGAGGTGGTACAGTAGTTGCTCCGAGGAACATAACAATATTGGGATGTCTAATGACTTCCATGACAGCGCATTCATTTTTAAACTCTTCTAATTTATCTTGTTCAACGATCTCTTTTTTTATTTCTTTGATTGCGACTGTTGTGGCTTTCCATCTTCCCTTGAAGACCAATCCATAACCTCCCTCACTGATCTTTCTGTCTTTTATAAGCTCTTCGTATTTTATTTCAAAGTTTGGCTTGAAAGCTCTGTTGCCCATAATGGCATTCATGTCTTGCTAATGTAGGGCTTTTTTGTCTTTGCTGCGTTTTTCAGGGGACATGTCGTCAAGAGAGAGCATGTTTTCATCCATTTCTGAGGAGAGACCTTGAGAGTTTAACACTGGAAAGGTTATCAAAGGTAACTTACTGTTGTGACCACTTTGGAGGATTAGCTATTTTCGGAGACGCTGAACTTCTTGCTTTAATTTTCCTACTTCACCTGGGTCTGCTTCAGATTGAGCTGCAGAGATGTTAGAGATTTAACCTGTGCGGATTCCTTGAAGCATTGAACTAGCAGCTGAGGACAAAGCGAGATCTGAAGGATCAACGACTTTTGGAAGCTTGTATGAAAGACAGACGTTATGATACGGTCCACATGAGAACTTATATGGCTTAGCTTCATCAAAAGCAGTAACTAAGATCGGTTGTAGCGAACAAGTCTCATTGATTTTTTCTCCAAGTTACCCAAGAATATTAGATCCCCATCCAATCAATTGATACTCTTTTGTCAACCCTAAGCAATGTTTCATTCCACATCCAATTTTAACGACTGGTCTATTAATTCTATGAAGTGCCACTGGTTCGTAAGTTGGTGAGTCATGTCCCTGCCCTAGTTAGCCGAACTCATTTGCTCCCCAAGTATAAACTGTTCCACTTCTGTCAAGTGCCATGGAGAAATTTTCACCTAGAGCTATGTCTTCAATTTGAACTTCTTGTCTACTGAAAGATTTCTTTTTCATTATGTCAAATGCTGATTCTTTGTTATCACTTGAATCTTTGTAAAATGCCATTCGTTGAGGTTTTTTTATTAAGCACTTATCTCTGTGATCAGGGGATGCCTAAATATCACCACAGATTCCCCATTGATAGACTCTTCCTTCAGACGTGACACAAGCCGAATGATTCATCCCACAAGCAATCTTTTTGAAATTTGTATTTTCTGTTTGAAAGAATTCTATTTCTTTGAAGTTTGAACATGTTTCCCTGTTTCCATGTCCTAAAGCATAAGATCCTCCATTTCCACTAGAGAACAATCTATTCAT
>NVTG01000117.1 GCA_002401495.1 Candidatus Kaiserbacteria bacterium | reverse complement strand
CTCTAAATCGATTTCGTCAACAAAATTCATATACAATATTATTTATTATGCTTTAGTAAACTACTGCGGTTTTGAGTTTACTTGAGTTTCCTCATCATTAAACTATATCCGCCCAATCCTCCCTCCATAATCTTCTGAATGCGAGAGATTGTGGCCGAACTCATGCCTGTTATCCTCTCGATCTTCCTATATGCTGCTCCAAAACTAAGCATACGTGCTGCCTTCCATCTGTTGGATGCACCCCTAATCTCTTTTTCGGTGAGTAAATCACCTAAAAATGCCCTAGCTTCAGCTAAATTCTTCAATTCAAGTATAGCAAGCATTAATTCGTCACTATCATCGTTCATCCATCTATGTTTCTTCATATCGCTTTATTATATGAAAGTGTTTCAGTAAAGTAAAGCGCTTTTATTTCAAGGTGGACCCTATTGAGGACGCTAAAGCCACTGCAAATGACCCTATAAGAGCAGGTACAATTCCCGTAACTTGGAATCCTTCGATGAAAGTTGAGAGAAACCAGAAGATTCCTGCACTCACAAAGAAGGTAGAAATGCCAAAAGTTATAAGATGAATCGGTAATGTCAGAATTGTTAGGATCGGTTTGATCGTGATACTCGCAACCGCCATCATCACTGCGACAATAAGTGCAGTGTACAAACTATTCACTTCGATTCCCTGCACAAACTTCGCTAGAAGCAGGAGAGTTAAAACTACGAGCCCAAATCTTAACAACATATTATTTAAATTTTACTACTAAACTTTCAAGTGCTTCTTCAACAAATTTTGTGTACTTCTCATCCGAGATGATCTCGGACCCCTCACCAACCAAATCTCCAACATTTGAAGTTGCTACCGTCTTACCTAAAACTTCTATGCCAGCTGCTAGTAAAACAGGCGCTAAATGCTGTATAACACGCACCCCTCCATAATTTCCAGCAGAAACCCCTACAATAATGGCTGGTTTACCCATATATTCCTTAAAAGCAGAGTCAAAAAGTAGCTTAAACTCCCCTGGAAAGCTTCTATTATACTCTGGGACCACAAATACGAATCCATCGGCTTCCTGGGCTATTTTACGCCATTTAGAGGCACTTTTACCCTCAACCCATGGTGGAATTGTAAATGGTGAGTCCAAATAGTCCTTAACATCTATAAATTCAGATAGAACTCCTTCTTTAGAGCTTAATTTATCGTGCACAAAGCGAGCTATTGCCTCAGTTTTACGTTCTGTTCGTCCTGTTCCAAGGATCAGTGGTATGTTCATATACAAATACTATACCACCCCTTGAGTACGCTTCTGGTGCTCTTCTGAATTGGCTAGACCGCACTTTTTATATTTCTTACCTGATCCACACGGACATGGCTCATTTCGTCCAATACTATTTTCTTTAGTTCTTTGTGCTGCTCGTGCTTTATCATTACCATCTCGCTTGCCGAGATTCTCGGCTCCTTCCTGAGTTTCCCTCATTTCTTGAGATTCCCGTCTTACAAACATATCTCCTGATAATTGAGGTAACAACTTAATTACATTCTCTTGATAGGCATATTCAAGATCATTATATAATCGAAGTCCTTCTTTTTTATACTCCAACAGAGGATCTCTTTGACCGTACGCCCGAAGATTCACACTGCCTCTTAGATAGTCCATGGTTTCAAGATGGTCCACCCATAGCATGTCCAAAGTTTGAAGTAGAACTCTTCTTAATGATGCAAAGTATCCTTCATCCCCTATTAGTGATTTCTTATCGCTAACAATTTTTGTAGCTTCCTCATCTCCAGATAATGTAAGAGCTAATTCTTCTTCAACTTTCTCGTCAGTTCCTAGAAGAATATTTCTTCTTCTCTCGTAAAGAGTTTTTCTTTGAAGATTCAAAACGTCATCGTAGGCGAGTACTTGCTTACGAGAATCAAAGTGGAATCCTTCTATCTTTTTCTGAGCAGTCTCAAGGGATCGCGTTATCATCTTGTTTTGAATTGGCTCGTCTTCTGCTATTCCAAAACGTCCCATCATTCCTTTTATAGTGTCACTTGCAAACACCCTCATAAGAGAGTCCTCTAGAGAAACAAAGAATTGAGTCTCTCCACTATCACCCTGACGTCCTGAACGTCCTCTTAGCTGGTTATCAATTCGACGTGCTTCGTGTCGTTCAGTTCCTAGAACAAAGAGTCCTCCGAGACTGCGAACTGCTTCTGCATCTTCTTTTGTAGCACTCTCTCCACCTAGTGAAATGTCTACTCCGCGGCCTGCCATGTTGGTTGCAACTGTAACTGCCCCTTTGCGGCCTGCGTCAGAGATAATACTTCCTTCTCGCTCATGGTTCTTAGCGTTAAGAAGTTCGTGTTTTATACCTTCTTTCGTTAAATATGCGCTTAAAAGCTCGTTTTTCTCAACTGATGCTGTACCTATTAGCATGGGTTGTCCCTTCTCATTAATCTCCTTAACTTTACGAGCAATGGCTGTAAATTTACCGTTCTCTGTTTGAAAAATCTGGTCTTCGTGATCAAGACGTTTGATATCCTGGTTAGTTGGAACCTCTACTGTATTTAGTCCGTAGACCTTATAAAATTCCTCTGAACTCGTCATAGCAGTTCCTGTCATACCAGAGAGTTTTGCGTAGTTTTTAAAGTAGTTCTGGTATGTAATTGATGCAAAAGTTCTTGATTCTTGCTGAACATCAACTCCTTCTTTTGCCTCCATCGCTTGATGCAGTCCTTCACTCCACCTTCTTCCTGGTTGCATACGTCCAGTGAATTCATCAACGATAATTACCTCCCCTTCTTGGATAACATAATCCTTATCAAGGATAAATAATGCCTTAGCGCGAACTGCAGTTTCAAGATGGTGAACATATTTAATTCCTTTGTCGGTGTAAATATTATCAATCCCAAGAGAACGTTGTACTTTTTCTATTCCTTCATCAGTTAACTGAATCGCCTTTAGTTTTTCATCTACCGTAAAGTCAGTATCTCTGTTTAGGGTGGAAGCAATTTGTGCAAACTGCCCATAGAGCTTCTCAGCGTCAGCAGCTGGGGCTGAAATTATCAAAGGAGTTCTAGCCTCATCTATTAATATAGAATCTATCTCATCTACGATTGCAAAATTATATCCCCCATCCTCAGACGTTCTCTGTCTAAGATCTTCTTTCTTATATGCGATGTTATCTCTAAGATAATCAAAACCAAACTCATTATTCGTACCGTAGGTAATATCAGCAGCGTAGGCTTCTTGGCGAGTACAGATAGATAAGAACTCCTCAACAACACGATGGTCTCCTTTTTCATCTCTTTCTTTGTCTTCTTCTTTTCCAGGAGAAGAATCGTACATATATGAAATTTCGTGATTAATCACCGCAATACTTAGTCCAAGAAAGGAATATATCTGCCCCATCCAAACAGCGTCTCGACGGGATAAATAGTCGTTTACAGTAACTAGGTGCACACCTTTACCGGTTAGAGCGTTTAGATACACTGGTAGAGTTGCAACAAGGGTCTTACCTTCTCCAGTCCTCATTTCCGCAATATCTCCGTTGTGTAAAACTGCGCCTCCGATGAGCTGTACGTCGTAGTGTCTTTGTCCTAGCGTTCTTTTTGAAGCCTCCCGTACTGCAGCAAAAGCCTCAGGCATAAGGTCGTTAAGGGATTCTTCTTTTTTTAATCTTTCTTTAAATTCAGCTGTTTTAGCCTTTAAATCAGTATCACTTAGCTTTTCGTACTCTTCCTCTAAGTCGTTAACACGTCCAACAATAACCGAAGCACTTTTAAGTGCTCCTGCATTTTCATCTCCTAAAAGTTTTTTTATTCCTTCAAACATAATTAAAAAATCATAGCCACTGTGGAAGGCGGGTGCGAGCTCCAAATGAAAATCTTTATGAGTGCCGCCGCCCTCCACAGTACCTACGACTGGGGGTCAGTATACCACTTAAAGTCCTAAAGTAGGCACAAAAAATGCCCCGAATGGGGCTTTCTTTGCGATTTTCATCATAAGTTACACACCTAAATGTGACACTCATAAAAAGACTATAGCACACTTATTCAAAAAAGCAAGAGTTACCTAAAAGACTCCAATATCCGCTCCCCTTCTTCTTTTATAGATGGTTCTAATTCCATTGCTCGTAAAACACTTTTTTTAGCCTTTTCAAAATACCCGCTCTCCATATACACAATACCTAGAACAAACGCTGCATTTATATCATCTATAAAATATTCTTCCCAAACTCTGTCTGCCAGTGCAAACTCCTTATTCTTCACAAGAGCAAGCAAAACTCTATTGTCTCCCCCTAATCTAGGATGAGTTTCGTACAATTCAATAAACTCTCCCATTTTTCCATTTTCCATAAGAGTAACCGCATAGAACAGTTGGGCAAATTCATTTTTCCTTTCTAGCTCATAGGCCTTTTTAGAAAACTCCAATGCCTCCTCAGGACTTTTACGCCTCAAAGAGTTGTTTGCCATATTTAAAAGAATCGTTTGCTTATCAGGACTTAGGGTAAGTGCCAGCTCTAATTCTTCTTTTTCTGCATCAACCTGCCCAAAAGCAGAGTGTACATCTGCTAAAAACACAGGAAACCTAGCGTCCTTTGGATTTCTACTTTTTTCAGAATTCATTCCAGCAACAGCCGCTCCATACCAAATCTGTAAAACCTCCTGAGAAACCCACTCTCTACCAATGAATTGCTTGGAGGTGTGGGCCAACTGCTCATGAATCTCTTGCGTTCCATAAGTTTTCATAGCAGCTGCCTCAACTATTTTTGAGACACTCTCTATTGCCTTTATGTTCGCCTTTTTAACGTCTCCCTTTTGTGCGATTCCATCTGCCCACAAGGCATCCTGTAGTCCTGAAAGAAGTAATATGTTTGCTTGAAGTGGCCGTACGTTTATTGTGAATATAAGGACCAGAGCAATTGGTATTACCAAAAGAACTAAGTACCAAGGCTTATCTTCCGACTCTTCTTCCCTCTCCTTTTTCCAGACATCGCTTGCCACAAAAACCACCCACCCAACTACGGAGAAAAATAGTATATAGCTTATAACTTGATCAAACACCGTTAGATTTTGAAAACTATACGCCGCTAATAATCCAACAAGAAGCCATTTCTGAACAATAGTGAAATTTCTAGTCTTATAAAT
>NVTG01000116.1 GCA_002401495.1 Candidatus Kaiserbacteria bacterium | reverse complement strand
TGGACGCCGACGCGGCGGCGGCGTTGATTCCCGCCGGGGCCAACGTGGGCATGAGCGGCTTTACCGGCGCCGGCTATCCCAAGGCGGTTCCCCAGGCCCTGGCGGCGCGGATGCGCGCGCACCACGACCATGGCGAGGCCGACCGCATCAGCATCTGGACCGGTGCCTCCACCGCGCCGGAACTGGACGGCGCCCTGGCCGAGGTGGACGGCATTGAGCTGCGACTGCCCTACCAGAGCGACCCGGTATGCCGGCAAAAGATCAACGAAGGGCGGATGGAATACATCGACATTCATCTGTCCCACGTGGCCCCCTACGCCTGGGCCGGCTTCTTCGGCAAGCTGGACGTGGCGGTGATCGAGGTGGCCGGCATCACCGAACAGGGGGCGTTGATTCCCTCCTCGTCCATCGGCAACAACAAGACCTGGATCGATCTGGCCGACCGGGTGATCCTGGAAGTGAACCACGGCCAGAGCGCCGGCCTGGACGGTATGCACGACGTCTACTACGGCACCGCCCTGCCCCCGCACCGCCAGCCGATTCCACTCACCGGCCCGCTGCAACGCATCGGCGAACGCTACCTGCATTGCCCGCCGGAAAAGATCACCGCCGTGGTGGAAACCAACGCCCCGGACCGCAACTCCCGCTTCAGCGAACCGGATGAAGCATCGCGCCGCATCGCCGGCCATCTGCTGGAATTCTTCAGCCGCGAAGTGGACGCCGGCCGCCTGCCGGCGAACCTTCTGCCGCTGCAATCCGGCGTCGGCAACATCGCCAACGCGGTGCTCGCCGGCCTGGCCGACGGCCCCTTCGAGAACCTCACCGCCTACACCGAGGTGCTCCAGGACGGCATGCTCTCACTGCTCAAAAGCGGCAAGCTGGCTTCGGCTTCCGCGACCGCCTTTTCCCTGAGCCCGGACGCCAACCGCGACCTCGCCGAACACATCGACTTCTACCGCGACCGCATCGTCCTGCGCCCCCAGGAAATCAGCAACCACCCGGAAGTGATCCGCCGGCTCGGCGTGATCGCCATGAACGGCATGATCGAGGCGGACCTCTACGGCAACGTCAACTCCACCCATGTGATGGGCACGCGCATCATGAACGGCATCGGCGGCTCCGGGGACTTCGCCCGCAACGGCTACCTGTCCGTGTTCATGACTCCGTCCACCGCCAAGGACGGCGCCATCTCCACCATCGTGCCGATGGTCTCCCACGTGGACCACACCGAACACGACGTGCAGATCGTGGTCACCGAACAGGGCCTGGCCGACCTGCGCGGCCTGCCGCCCCGGGAACGGGCGCGCCGCATCATCGAGCACTGCGCGCACCCGGACTTCCGCCCGCGCCTGCTCGACTACTTCGAGCGCGCCAGCGCCAGCGGCCGTGGCCTGCACACCCCCCACCTGCTCAGCGAAGCACTGAGCTGGCACGAACGCTACGAACAGACCGGCCGCATGTAAGCGCTGGAGTGCCCGCTAGAAACGCCACTCGAATTTTAGACTGGCGGCGTTTTCCTCGTAGCTGTACAGCCAGTCCACGTTGCTGCGCACCCGGGTATGCTCCAGATTCAGGCTCGGCACCAGGCCGGCCACCGACAGACGCGGGATTCGGAGGATCGCCATATAATGCTGCTCACGATCCTCGCGACGTGCTCCTAGCAAGGCACTGTAGGTTTCATACCGCTTCTCGCGAAAGGACGCGAACAGCGTCATCTCAACCCCAAAATTGAATGGCTTTAACAGCCCGATGCGAGCGCCTGGCTGACGGTAGGCGCTGGCCTGATCCTCGCTATGCCGCTCCACCCAATCCAGTCCCCCGAATAAAGTCCACTGATGTGGAAGCTGATGCCAAACCGTGGAACGCAGGGAAATCAAACCTCCATCAAGACTCTCCGCCAGACGCCAACGCCGATGCTGGAGGTACTTGTAATCGGCTTCCAGCTCAAAAGCATTAAGGTGACTGAAGTAATGCATCCACTCTGCACGCCCACCCCAAGCACCGTACAAAGCATCGTTGCTCTGTGTAACGAACTCAAAGAGAGGCGCGAACGTGTAGAGGTTATCCGCGTCCCGATACCGGTAGCCCACCGCAAGATTAGCCGTGCCTTGATTGTAAATACTATGATCGCGATACACCTTCCCGTAGGCGAGACCACGCGCAAACAGCCCATGATGACCCGGTAAAAATATCTCTTTTTCCAAGGTCGCCTCGTAGTCCAGGCCCAACGCGCCGGTCGCATCTGGTAGCGTTCGACGGATATAACAAACCCCGTTACTAAATGCGACCAGACAGGTGTCGCTCTCGGAACTGAGATTTATGTTGTCGTTGTAGGTGGGTCCCACCGCTACTCTTCCCTGCCACCCCCGCCGGCGTTCCAAGGCTTGCAAAAAAGTATCCACGGTATCGCGAACGCCAAGAGTCATTCGCCGATCCGCGTCCAGACTGACCTTGATGGCACGAAAACCTTCTAATGCCTCATTATTCTTATGATTCTCAAACAACACCCTGGCGAGCTCCAGGCGCCCCAGGAGAAAATCCGGCTTCAAGGATAGAAGATCTCGAAACTCTTTCTCCGCATTATCCAGGTTCCCACGCGCCCGGCTCAATCCACCACGCGCATAATGCAGCAACAATGGATCAGGATTCTCCAGTTGCTCATAGGCAGCAAGAAACTGTAATGCCGCAGCCCAATTACGCCGCGATACCGCCACATAGAGAGCACGACCGAGCTCGTCTCTATTACGATGAACGCGGTATTCCTTTCCATCGATTATCAGCCTGGGAAGTTCCACCTCCCCCCTTTTTCGCAAGAACTCTCTTTCGCGCTGATCGGCGGAGCGCTCAAAATCCTGATTGAGCCGGAGCTCTGTATCTTGATCCGCCAGAGAATATGGTGCCACCCAAACCAAGGAGATCACCCAGAAGCGCACCAATAGCGATACGGATCGCCGCGCATTATCAAACAGCGAGAAAGAGCGATTCATCAAACCCATAATGGAATCTAGATCAATGGAGAATAAAAAAGAGGGCCGGGGCTTTAACCACCGACCCGATTTCAATGATCAATGAATACGAGTTGTTATCTGGTGCCACCAAAGGCGGTGTCGTATTGACTGTCATTGAAGGTAGCGATGCCGGCGAGACCGGCGGCATTGGCACCATAGAAACGCCCTTCCACGGAGCCATTGGATACGCCACCGCCGTGAGTAGCCGTCGCGTTACTGCTGCTGATTTCACCCGCGCTGTTGAAAGTCGCGCTACCCACGTTCACGGTCAAAGCGGAGTTGGCGATGCTACCGGTCAAAGTCCCGCCTGAGCCGGTGAAAGTGGCATAGAAATCACCATCCAAGTCGTTGCTGCCGGTGTAACGGCTAATACCCTGGACGGAATAATGCACATCGGTGCCAGTGGTCGGAATGGTGGTGTCGGCGGTATCACCATAGTAGTACACCGCCCGGTTGCTGAAGCTGGTACTACCATCCTGAGACCATTCACCAAACCAGACATCCTGGTCCCCTACCTGGGCGAAACTGAACACACCCAGACCACTGTGATCCGGCTGGCTAACGTCAATGGGTGCATTGATGTTATGGATGTCATTGCCATCCACCGGCTGATAGTTAGCCAGGCCCTCAAAATCCACCTTGTTGCCTATCCCCGAGGTATACACACCAATCCCCGCCAGGCCGGATGTGTGAGTGCCACCGGGGATGTTAACGGTGGACACACCGACCTCAATATAGGTGTTGTCACTTTCTCCTCCATCGTAGGCAACAGCCTGACTCAGGGGGAAGGAGGCCAAAGCGGTTATGGCGAATGCTGTAACGGTCGTTTTCATGTCTTTCTCCTATTTTGGTCTTTCCATGAATGAACGATGGCGGAAATCATTTCGATCACGCGGCATGACATCAAAACGCGATCAATAATTATTCTCATCAACGTTCTTAGAAGAGACGAAGAGCGAAGACGCTTTTTTCACAAGCCCGGTAACTTTTCGAACACGCATAAAAAAAGCCGAGGCCCGCTAGGGCCTCGGCTGACAAAAAAAGGTTCAGATTAGTCCGAACAAACAGAGCCGGAACCAGTCCAGAATGGGCTGAGGGTCACCGTCCAGTCAGGGTGGCCATCGATATGGAATGAGCCATTGATGTCGGCACAACCTACCTCTTCCTCGGGATCATCTGAGCTTATAGGAACCTGAAACGCCACCACGACGGATCCCCCTTGCGGAATCGTATAGCCATCGGTGATCTCTACCTGATTGGTCTCATCCCAGAAACGCGGCTCGTATTCCGGTTTGATCGAGTTTGTCTGGACGCCCATCAAGCGGTAGTCCCCTCCAAACGCTGTCAGCTTGAAATACCTCGTAACCATGTACCCATCCTGGTAATTGGATTCAGCCTTTAAGTCCGGGGCATGGGTATCCATCCACGGGAACACAGCCTGCATCACAAGGTCACTGCCATCGCTTTGCCCAACCTTTCCATATTCGTCGGATGAAGCCTCCAGAAGCAAAGAAGGATAATTCTCGCGCCTTACGGCATGCACCGTGGTCTGGAAAGGTCCCGCGAAGTCCGAACCATCATAGGTTTGATATTGGAAAACGTAGGTGCCGGGCTCAGTGGGCGCGAGTGAAAAGCTGTCACAGGTCCACTCCCGATATCCGTTAACACGATCGATGTATTCCTCCAGAGTTTCAGCCAGGCGGTCATAAGACTGCCCATTATTACAGGCCGCCCCAGTTGGCAACTCCATCCGGTTCCCTTGCGGTTCGCTGATCAAATTCCAGAGATGGCTCAAGGTGTCCCCATCCGGATCGTAGGTGTCGGCGATTAGTTTTACGACGTCCATTCGTAACGGACCATAGGTCTCGCTATCCCTGGTCAGGCCGGTGATCACCAGAGGCTGCTGCTGGTCAAACTGTGCATAATTGGTTGCTAAAAAGCTGTTCCGCCAGCCGCCCTCTTTCAGAAGTCTTGTCACGGGAAGATGGTTTATTGACTTTGCGAACACCGCGACTTCGTCCAATTGATCGGTGCCGGGCCGATAATCGGACACCAAGCCGTGTTCGTCCGTGACGCGCAATGACACCACATAGCGCCCGGCCACATCCGGCAGCAAAGTC
>NVTG01000115.1 GCA_002401495.1 Candidatus Kaiserbacteria bacterium | reverse complement strand
GGCTTCAGGCTCAACTGGCCGTCCACCACCACCTTGTCGCCATCCTGCAAGCCGCTGGCGATAGCGCTTTCGTTCTCGTGGCCATACTGATTGTGATTTCTGTGATAGTCTCGAAGATTGTAATCAATGCGTTTCAACTTTTTACTTGCTCAATGAGAGAGAATGTATTTCTACTGCTGATTGTGATGCTAAATAGGGATATTATAAGACAACTGATAATCCCCCAAAGTGTAAACAATGTAAAATTCAATGTGAGACTTGTACAACTTATGATAATTGTCTAACATGTCATGTTGGGTTTAGTTTGAACGGGAGTGGTGATTGTATTCCTAATTGTCCTAATGCCATGAGAGATGAAGGAGAACAATGTGACGATGGTAATACACTGGCTGGAGATGGTTGTGATCTTGAATGTTAATTAGAACCTGGATTCCTTTGTAAGCCTGTCACAGCAAGTTAAGATATTGATACATGCTTTTGTGATACTGAAGTAGTTTCAGCCCTTTGGACAGACAACTGGCAAGGAGTTGAAGTTAGATTTAGAGGAAATGTGGCCTTTAATGAGACAGCAGATTATGGATGTGGATGCACAAGATCAACTGATCCAGAAGCCTTCTGTTCTCAAGTGATTGATACATCTCTATACGCAACTGATTATTGGAAAGGAGCAAAGTGTTATCTCCAATCATCAGACACTGGTTCAGTTTTCTGGTTGACAGTTCCACCAACAAGTACTATTGGATGTGACAAAATTCCAATCACTCTCTATCTTCTTTACTTAACCCCTTAGGACTGTTGGTACAAGACTCCCTGGAATGACTATCCAATTCTTAACTTACCAATAGAAACTCCTGATATAATCTTTTAAGTAACTGATTATGATGTTTCTGAATGCGCTTCTTCTTTCATTATAGATATCTATTCCTCTAAAGGATTCACATCTCGCTCATCAACACTTACCTGGGATGTCTCAATGACAGATGGAACAATAGAAACTTAACTTGATGCTTATATTGATGCAATGAATCCAAACAGCGACATAATGACTGTCAGATTGCCTTAAAACAAAGTTGAAGAGTTACAAGGATTGGCTGTCACTTTTTAAGTTTCTGCAACTAATTGCTTTGCTAATGCTAACACAAACTCAACCTCAGTGACATTCTCTTCATCAAAGAAGATAACAGTTGATGGAATCCCAGAAGCTGTCACACTAGATGCATCACAAGAAAATGAGTTTTACCCTAAACCAAGAATTCCTGTTTGTCTTTCAGATACTTCAGCTCCTAATTACTCAGGTGTGAGTTATGTCTGTAAACTTTATGAATCAAATGGAGTCACTAAGGTTCTAGATCTTGATGTTGGTCGTTGCATGATCCCCGCTGACACGATGCTTTTCCCTTCCTCTTACAAACTCAAGATCGAAGTTTAAGATTCAAATTCAAGTATGGACAACAACATCTGGGTAGTAATTTCAGTAGAACCTCCCAAGATCCTCATTGCCATTAAGGGAAATGACAGAGTTATTGACACAAGAGTTGATAATCCATTAATGGCTGTGGTTGTGCCTGAACATTTAGCTCCCACTTTGATTTATAAATGGAAATGTTATGACACTATGTTTTAGTCAAATTGTTATGGAACGAACCTGTAATATCTCCAGCTCACCAACTCTCAGAATACAAACATACCTCAATCAATTCTCTTCCCAGATCGTGTTTATGAAATTACTCTTATTGTCACTGAGTCTACTGGTAGTCGAGTGTTTGAGTCTTCTACTATTCTTTATGGTTCAAATGTAGACACAATCCCAGTAGAAATAGAATCAGTAGCAAACATTAATTTATTCATCGATGTCGACACCCCCACAACCTTTACAGCTAAAGTCACAAATTCAACTCACTTTGAAACTCATGGAGGTGGATTTATCTGGACTGTGACTGACTAGAGTGGAATTGTCGTTGATCCAGCCACATTTAGCGTTTATAATAATCATTTGACAATCCCTGAAACGATCCTATTGAGTGAATAAAGTTATTCAATTGAAGTCAATGTAACAGAAGGGACTTATAAAGGCTATACTAAGATTGATTATTCAACTCATATTGACACTGTTTGGGAGTTCCATGTTGAGCCTACTACTGGGGTTGCTTTTGATACTGATTTCAATCTCTATGCTACAACGCAGCTTCCATATTTAGATCTGACAACATTCACAATGGGTTATTATTACATGGATGGAGCAGTGAAGAAAAGAAAAGTATTTGGAAGAGAGACAAATTTTTAAAGATTAATCACCCAGTTGCCTCAAGGTGACTAAAATGTTGATGAACTTGAATGTTTCTTAGACATAATCAGTGCAACGAAATAAGTCATCACTAAAAAGATCATGGTGATAGTGGCTGTGACAACAATGACTGCAACTGACTTGACAACTTGGCAAGATGCTATGATGTTTGATAGTTCTGGAACCTCGATGTAACTACTTCAAAGAATTCAAACTATTACTCCTGCAGATAAATCCATTGCCAACGATAATCTAATGCTTGGTCTTGAATCAGAGCTCAACTTTCTCGACCCCTCAGTAGCTCTAATCGCAGTAGATATCCTTGATTATATAAGTGTCAATCTCATGACTACTCCAACCGGCAGTTAAATCAGCAGAGCTATGACCATTTGCAATAAGCTCCTCGTTGGTGAAGTTGACTCCTATGCTCCAACATCTCGTCGTAGACTTCAGACTCCAAATCCTCTTTATGTTCGTGCCTTAGACCGTGAACTCAGCACTCAGATGTTCAATTTCATAAACAACATGCTTTCTACTTCTTTGACGTAGCTGACAAGTGCTGATGCACAATCAGTGAAAGCTGATCTTAAAACTGCTCTTATTAATGTCTGCAGAGGATCTCTTTTCAATGAAGCTCCATCTCTAACTGCATTCACTTAGTCACTTTCGAAAATGAATATTGCTGTTAATAAAATTGATTAAAATGCTTACTATGGTAATACAAATGCAACATTCTCAATCCAAGGCCGAACAACCTCATCATCCCTCGAGTTAAATCTAAACGACTAAGGTCCCTGGGCTCAATCAGACGCACTTCAAGTGATAACCTATTCTTAGTCCAAGAGTGAAGTGTTCCATTCCTTTGGATATGATGACGGGAAGAACTTTGTTGTTTCAGATTTATATTCAATTCTGTTCTTCAAGACTAAACCTTCAAAAAGCTCATCAGGTGCGTTCTTGTATTCAGAACAGGTGACTGTTGCTGATTTAGATCCTACTCTTTCAGGGGTGCTTATGACTATTCCAACTATTTCAGGTCTTAAAGATATTAACATGACCTACGGCTGCGGCGCAATAAACGACGCCCTAAGCACATTCAAAGACGAAGGCTGTCTCACCTACTTCACCGATCCCTCAAACAGCACAATAACCTGTTACTGCAATCACGCCACAACTTTCGGAGTTCAACAATACGTAGCTCCAGAAATAATAGAAGTGATTCGAGAAAGACCAATCCCAGAAATCCCTCGTGGAGTAGGATCACTTGGAAATGCACTCTGCTTATGGTTTGCACTTGCGTTCTTACCTTTGTTGTTCCTGTGCATTCCTATTGGTAAATGTAGAGATTAATAGAGTGAGAAAGGGAAGATTAATTATGGGAATAAGAAGTTGTATGTGGGGTTGTTCTTGGATAATGATCATATGCCTACTAATATGGAAGATAATCAAATCGATATTTCTCACAGAAAAGATGATCAATTTGATGCTATTGGAGGCGTTGATGAAGCAGCAGAGGTTGCTAACCCAGGAGCCGGTAAAAAGAAGAAAGGTAAAAAGGGAAAGAAAGCTAAGAAGGGTAAAAAAGCATCTGCTGCCCCATAAGAACAACTAGCTGACTTAGAAGCTGAATATCTCGAAGGAGGTGCAGCTGAGAAATTAGACGAAGAAGAACAATTCGGAATCCAATTCGAAGGCGGTTCAGATGACGAAGGAGGAATCTTCAACATGGATAAAGCCCGTACCAAAAAAAAAGCAGCGACCCGCATCCAAGAAGAAAGTAAAGGTCTTGGAGGTAGTAAAGGTAACGCAAAGACCAAACAACCTCAATGGAACTAAAAAGATGATGATGAAGAAGCAGATGACGTTTCTGAGCCAATGGGTAAGGCAAGAAGCAAGAGAGGACAGGAAAGCAATGAAGACCATAAAGATCCAGAGCCAAGGAAACAACGCTCAATCAAAAAGAAAGTTGATGAGAAGCCTCCGTCATCAAATTCAGATTCTAGAAATAAATCTAATATTTATGGAGAAGAAGATTCGGGACTGAAAGGTAGTGATGAGAATTTGTTTAAATAGGGGCAGAAGAAGGCCTCGGGATGTGCGTTCTTTTGTCATTCGGTTAAGTATGGGCATAGATGTTTGAATCCTTGTACCTATTATTCACAGGTACTTTCAAGACCAAGAAGATTCTTTGTTCTCGTTCTTTCACTTTACGCATTAGTCTTTTTCACTGGAATATTCCACATGGAAGCAGGAGTAAGTTTAATTTCCTTACGTATTTTAGGACATGCTTGAACAACACGGTCTTGACATGGGCAACAGCGTCGGAGTCGGATTAGCAGCAGCTCTGTTAGCAAAATTCATAATCGCTCTTGGTCACTGTATGTTCAGAAAGCCCACTTCCGGTTTGACAGACGATGAGAAGAAGAAAAACAACATCCGTTTCGGTCTTGCTACAGCTCTTTGTGTTGTCATCCTCAGTAAGTTTTGCCTTCCTTTAACAACTTTCAGTCATCTTCTTGGCTATGACTTACACATTCGCGAAATCATTCTCTGAAATCGTTTACGTGTATTGGGAGTTCGCATTTATGTTTGCAGCTATTTGGGACTTCATTGTGCTGGAATTGGCTCTTGTTGGATTTAATATGATCATACTCAAGAAACTTGGAAAGAGCCCTGGAGCTTGTGGTTCAAAGAGAAACTTCTGGATGGATATGACTAACGAAGGAATTAGAAAAACTTTAAGATGATTAATTAAATCAATTTTATTCATTCATACATCGCTCTATTTCTAATCTCAATAAACTCTTCATCCTTCGTTAGCCCTCTAATCTCCCTAATCTTCTTCTCT
>NVTG01000114.1 GCA_002401495.1 Candidatus Kaiserbacteria bacterium | reverse complement strand
CCTTGACACTTATCTTCCCTGGCTTGACCTGGTATTCCTTGTCGTCAATGCAGATCGGAACAAGAATTTTTTCCGTTCGAAACTTCTCGATTCCGTACTGACATAAATTGATCGAGTCAGTGTCATTGAGTTTCTTTTCTGTACCGTCTTTGAAAATTTGAATAAGAACATGCGCTGTTGGATCTAGTCCAGCAGCGGCGATAAGATCAGGGGGGGAGAAGAGGGCACTTTCAACTCTAACCTCGTTTTGATCCACTTCGGTAATGTAAATTGCTCCAGACTCGACGACTCGTTTCACTTTTTCTTCCTTTGTTTGGGGTTGATCGTTCGCATTCTTTTTTAGTTCCTCTGATTTCATTCTTTGCTCCTTTGTAAGCGTTGAATCAGTGAACTTAGAATCGATCAATTACCCGGACGATAGTGCGTAATGGTCATCCCAGCTTTTCGTGGATTTTTGAGGAAAATATAATATGTGGACTTAACAGACTGTTTTTATTGGGAATTTTTCATCCCACTATTCTGGGAATATCATCGGACTTATTGAAAAAGAATGATCTCGATGTCATCGACAACCAGTTGAATAGTGCCATATTTGCCTGGAACTCGATTTGGAATAACTTTTTCGAGAAGCTCGATAGGATGAGAGTCTTTTCCAAACACCTCTTTGATTTTGTTTCTAAAGATGTCTTTTTGCTTACCCACAAAGGGGGAGCTGCCATTTTGGTTGAGTTTCATTACATCGGTGACGAAATGGTCAATTTCAAACTCTTTTCCTGCATTTTCCGCAAGACATCTTACAAAATCAAAGGTGTTGGTGCGTCTGCGAATGACTTTTTTTCCGCAGAAGTAAATTGCACCCTCCTGGTAAGAAACGATTAACGAGTTGGGATTCGAATTTTCTATCACGTCATCGATGTCGAGTCCGAAGCTACTTTTTATATATGCGCCTTTTGAGAGCTTGAAAAAGTTTTGTGACCACGGAAATTCTGAAAGAGAAACGTAGTTTGGGTCGAATGGACTTATTGTTAGCAGAGAGCTTTTACCTGTCGTCGAAAGTACGAATCGTGAGCTAGAGTTTGCCTTGGTTCGAAAAAAATTGTCGAATTCGGAAAATCGTTTTTGTCTATCGCATAAAGTGCCTAGCCAGTGAACCCATGTAGGACCAAACCTTTTCGAGCCGATGTAAAAAACATCCTGTGGAAGTTCAAAATTGAGTTTCATTGGACTGAATGCGTTGTTGGACTGAAGCTCGGCTATGTAAGACCGAAGGCTGATTGTTTGAAGAACGATGGGGCCATTTTTTTGAATCGGCTTTGCTGGAGAAGAGAAGTCAACGGGAAGTAGGTGGGGTGAATTGTTAATAAACGTCAATTCATATTCAATGATGCCCTCACCCAGGTCATCAAAAAAGGTAAACCCCTCGTTTCTCCTCAGTCTGAAGTCGATTAAAATTTTTCTTTTACCGAGGTCGTCAAATAGTGGCTGGCCCAGCTCTTTTTCCCAGGTTCTTGATGTTTTTACCAAGTCAAAATCAACAAAGGAATGCTCCTTAGTGGTCATACGTCGCAACCAAGTTTAAAGCCTGAAGTGTGGAAATAATTTCAGGTAAAGAGCTTGAACAGGATAACTTGATGTGATTCCGAGAGATGAAAACCTCCTCTTTGGTCTGACCATCATCGGAGTTGATTGCGAGAGAAAGTTCCTTCGTCTTGAAGTTTCTTGGCAAGTCGTCGTACCAATCCGAATCATTGGTCAAACACCCATTTCTTACCGGCCCAGGGACCCGTGCGTATGAACGACCGTCTCGTCCAAAATTGTATCCAAGGATTCGTAATTCGATATTTTCTATATCGCCTGTGCAGGATTCTCGGAGAGTCTCGTTTAATTCGGGATGAATAATCTCACTTAGGCTAGGCTGAACTTTATTGCCGAAGGCTCGTTCATCCCCAAAGATTAGATATCCAGTTGCTGCGACCATCGCCTTTACGAATTTATGACTTCGCGCGATTGTACTGATCCACAGCATGCCGGTACGCTTTTCCACAAGCGCAATGTCGATTTTCCTAAGCCTTAGGAGGGACGTTATTGGAATCTCATCTTGTTGCAATGCCGAAAAACCTGATTTAGAAGAGCCGTGTTCGACGATGACACCGATAACTGAGTCGTTGTTTATTTGCCAGGGAGAACAGTATGGGCTCCAGCCACGTGCGTGATACATTTGGCCCATGGAAACTTTAAACTCATTAAATCTTCCCAAATCAAATTTCTTGGGTGGTTTAACCGAAGTCGATTTGGAATAGATCGCATATGTTCTCCAGGGAAGCGGACTTTCCGATATCTTTCGTTTTAAGGCGGTGTCAAAAAGGGCTTTGTTGTTTTTAAAAGCATCGACAGCAACTTTAGCAGAGATGTCATTGGGTTCAGCAGCCTCCATGCTAACTAATTTCTCAGCGCCTTCGTCATCGGCCATTTCGGCAACTGCCTTTAAGCTGTTGATGAACTGTTGAAAACCGTAAACATTTTCACAGTTGATTAGGTGATTCAATATATTTCGTTCATCGCGTTTTTTCAAACTTTGAAAACTAGCGACTAACTCATCAGAACCGGCAATATTTAGAAGATCGAAGAATACATCCGTGCCGATTCGGTCCACTAAACGATTGTCTGTTATCGCGAACGAACTCGGTGGTTGGGCAACATTAGATTCGTCGCGTTCTTTTTCATTTTTGATTGGCTCGTCTGTTTGCATCCTTTCATCCTCCATAAAATTTGAAGAGAACAAAAAAACCTTTGATTTTCTTTCAAACAACAACCAATCTTAAATCACCACAATATTAAGGCTGGATTGATGTTTGTCTCTTCAGCATCATTTTTGGCCCTCGTTCGCGAGGGCCACTGCTTCTATTCTGCGAAACTTGCTGGGCTTACGTCAATGCCGACTGGATTCGAATTTAAGTATTTTTAAGAAATTAGAGGTTACGCACCGCATTTTCGATAAAATCTATCTGTGACGATTTTGGCATTCAAAAAAATCATCTTTATTGCTCATTCTACAGGCATTTCACTGCGGCCTAGAAAACTAAAAATTTTCAGCAAGTCGCATTCCCCAGCCTGCCCTGCCCATGTTTGAGTGTTGCGAAGAGTGAGAGTAGACTTTACGGATTCACATTGAGCTGGTCCTCTATAACAGGTTACCGCTAGTCCACGTCTTTCAAGTAGCATCCTCAGTTTTTTTATCACCTGTTCGCACATCGCATCCCCGGACATTATTAACTCTCAGATCTACAAAACCCAAATTAATTTCAATTGGCTTGGACAATATTTCAAAAGGGGCGTCACTTTTTTTATTTTGCCACCTTTCCCTATCAGCATTCAACTCGGCTGGGTACTCAATACGTTCTGGGAAGTCGAGCTTTCAGCGCGACACTACCAGCTAGGCGACGACCAAGGTGAAAGGGAGACTGCTCTTTCGATTCGATTTGCGCGATATTTCTAACCAATGTTGTTAATAAATTGGCACTCTCAATTTCCGAACGTATTTTAAATATTCCTTCTTACCAAAAGAGAGAATCTCCTTGGACGAAAGTAGGCTATTGAACTTCCTCGCTTTGATCGAGTTCTTCTCACCCAAGAAAATAAAGTGTTCATAGATAATTTCATGTAGAATCAATCCTGCTCGGTGGGCAGGAGAAAGCTTGTCCCAGATCTTCTTCGAAATTCGTACCAAGCGCTTACCAGAATCCAGCTGCTGAATGGCCGCTTGCTCCAACTTGCATCCTTCGGGAATGGCTACCTCGAAACTGTCCTTCACGTCGCGAAACCCGACCTTATCTATGAATTTGATCCTCGTTTTAAAACTCTTTAAAACTTGAAGGTACTGCCGCTCCAATTGAGGGTTGAGTTTTTTCAACCTTTGAATTGTCTTTTTTGCGACCTCGAAAGGGTCTTTCCCTTTCGGCAGCTGAATAATCTGCCTTTTCAGCATCTTTGCCTCGAAGAAATCAAAGAGCTCTACCTTTTGGGAACAGACGATGGCATCGCCGCCATTACCCACCTCGTTTCCCCCGGCGAATGCCTCGTTCGCCAAAAGCAGAAGAACTAATATATAATACGCTAGGGTAAACTTCATTGCTGTCCCCTGGCAACATCGACTCGGTAAGTTTGGGAACGCGCATCTATAAAGTTAATTTTCATATCAAATGAATCCAAGACTTCACCTTTGGGAATTTGAAACAAAATCCACCTTTGAGTTTGCAAGTTGGAGGGAATACTAAACGGCTCATAAACATGTGTTTTAGGATTGAGCTTGGTCAATTTTGCACGGTGGAGTGAATAGTCAATTTTTTTGTCTTTTTTACTCTTCTCTTCTTTCAATTCAATGTCCAACGCCATCGACTTGGCCCATGTCACAAGATCTTCGGCCAATATAACTTGAAATCCAGGACTCCCCTTTACATCGACAATCTCAACACCTTTCACTCTTAGCCACCGGGTATTTAAATTTCTCAAGTAAAGGTTCACGACATGATAGTTGTCCAAAGAAAGTAACTTGTCCCTCTCGCCTGTAATACGAAGGTTCTCTACTTTTTCTTCTGAAACCAGTGAGGCTTCGTCACCTCTCATGCGTTTCATCGAGGATGAACAACCTACAAGTAACAACAAAACGACCAAAAGCCTCATTCGGCCCCCTTTATACTCAATGGAAAAAGCTGTATTGATAGTTGATAGACTTCATCTAAAGAACCTTGCTCGAGCAACTCTAGCATTGCTTCTTTGTATTCTTGAGTCAGCTCTTTTGCCTTTGCCAAGTTTTTTGTGTTTATCGACATCGTGATAGATGAGTACTCTCGTTCCTTCACATCTACCTGGTCCAGTCGATTCTGAGCCAGTCCTAAAATTCCCTTGTGATACCGCCTGATCGATCCGGAAGGCACATCACGCGTCGTACGCAACGAATCAGTTGCCTGGTTGAACTTTCCTCTTTCAATTTCAATAAGTCCCATGCGCTCAAGCCTCGCCAAAGCTTGATTCGCATGATTCACAGGAATGTTGAGGCGCCCTTCGCTGTCCCAACACAATTTGACCACTGTCGGACTCAAATTCGTTTTTAAAACTCTCCCAGCCTTCAAAAAACTGGGGGTTTGACAGA
>NVTG01000113.1 GCA_002401495.1 Candidatus Kaiserbacteria bacterium | reverse complement strand
TTCATAACGGAATTTGGATAAATGACATTTTTACGGGTGCTGCATTTTCACTGACTGCAATGAATAGCACAATGCTCGATATCAGTAATATGGATGTCACCTTTTTTGCCGCAAATGATGAGCTGAATACGCCTTTAGCAGCTGGTGGCAATGATTTAAATGATCAAAGCATCTTTGGAATGAACGCCTTTGTCGAATGGTTCGAAGGTTACATGGAGTTTGGTTACGCCTACACAATTGATGAGCTCTTAGATGATGGCGATCACAGTTATCACAATGCGATGCTTTCATGGACCACTCGATGGGGCAACACGGCCTCGCTATCATATAGATTGTTAGGAAACTTCGGCCAACAAGATCAAATCACTGCGACGACTCCAGCTGGCCCTCCTGGACCGGCTGGTGACATCACCACTGTGACAGACGTTACAAAAAATGCCGATGGTTTTTTGTTTTTAATCGAGTCCTCTTGGATGACAAGCATGCCTTATGAATTGATTCCTTACGCAAACTTTTTTGTCGGAGTCGATAAACCACAGTCTGTCGCGCGAGCGGGTGGCATTTTGCAAAACACTGGAATTCTATTTGAAGGTGATGGGCTAACGTCTTTTCCGACGATGGATGCAACAGCTGCCGATACCTGGGGAGCAGCGTTTGGTATAGAATACATTCCTGGCTTTATGAACTATCAACTCGTTTTTGAAGTGGCGACAGTTCAGCCACACGGAGATCAAGCTGGTATTTTGGGCGATCAGTATGGATTCGGATTTCGCATTCAAAAACCATTAACAAAAACATTGATTCTTCGATTCGACGGAATTTATGCCACTCGAGAAAAACAAGATCAAATATACGGCGGAAGAACAGAGCTTCGCTGGAAATTCTAATTAAGGAAGAGTTTAGATGAGTATGATCGGTATCGCATTTGTAGCTGCAGGAGCATTGATTTTTATCGTCATTCTGTTGCAATCAGTAATGGCGCTTCAGACTTCGGCAAAACATTATCTGACCGATCGAGATCAAAGAGATCTTGGCGTTCACTTGTTGAAAAATAAAATTGAAGCGATGAAAGCCATGCACCTCGAAAATAAAAAATCCCAAGAAAATACCTGGACCGGTTTTCGAAAATTTAAGGTAGAGACCAAACCTGAAGGGGGCGGCATCACATCCGCCTATTTGCGACCACATGATGGCGGCAAATTACCTCCATTCAAGCCAGGTCAGTACCTGACTTTTCAGCTAAAACTTCCGGGTGAAGAAAAGCCATTGATCCGTTGTTACTCGCTTTCTGACGGCGTTTCAGAAGATTATTACCGCGTCTCTGTAAAAAAAGTACCACCGCCAAGAGACAAACCGGAACTTCCTCCGGGTAAATCATCGTCATTTTTCAATGATGTTTTAAAAACGGGAGACCTCTTGGACGTCAAGGCGCCAGCTGGTCCATTTTTTCTTGAACCTCGCGATCAATTTCCAGTTGTTCTAATTGGTGGTGGAATTGGAATTACGCCGGTTTACAGTATGCTAAAAACTTTGTGTGATATTGATTCAGAGAGAGAGGTTTGGTTTTTCTACGGTGTTCGCAATGGCGCAGAAGCTGTTTACAAACAAGAGTTGAAAGACATTGCAAAGAAACACGCAAATGTGCGTATGAATATTTGTTACAGCAAACCCGGCGATTCAGACGTGCAGGGCGAGGACTACCAGCATTCAGAACGTGTTTCGATTGACCTTTTCAAACGAGTTCTGCCGTCGAACAATTACAGTTACTATCTCTGTGGACCTCCACCACTGATGGCAACTGTGGTGCCAGGCCTTGAAGAATGGGGTGTTCCAGAAAAGAAAATTCATTTTGAGGCTTTTGGCCCAGCCACTGTTAAAAAGAAAAAGAAGCCTGAGGCGGGTACTGCTGCTGATAAACCAAAGGCTGCCGGTTTTAAAGTGAAATTTAGCCAGTCGGACAAAGAAGTCGAATGGAATCCTGAATTTGACTCGATTTTAGATTTCGCAGAAGAAAACGACCTCACCATGAGCTCTGGTTGTCGAGTCGGCAACTGCGGGACCTGTATGATTGCCGTGAAAAGTGGTGAATTTGAATATGCAAATGAACCAAGTTTTGAAGCGGACTCTGGATCTTGTTTGGCATGTGTTGCGATTCCCAAAGGACCGATCGAAATAGACGCATAACTTTAAGAAATATAGAAACTGAAATAATTCTTTTTTTGAAATTTTAAGGACGACAGGAGAACTCACATGAACCTAAAACTAATATGGATATTGGCATCGGCGATTATTGTTTCAGCAAGCATGGCATCTGCTGGATACCACAAAAACTTTGTTGGCCCACAGGCTTGTACGGAATGCCACACTGATGAGGGGCGTGCTTGGCAGAAGTCGAACCATTTCAAAGTGTTTAAAGGCTTGCATCGGAACAAATTTGCCAAAAAGCTGGCGAAGAAGATGGGCGCTAAGTCAGTTAAAAAAAGCAAGATGTGTGCGCAGTGCCATTACACTGGAGTCAAAGCTGGCAAGCCGAAAGCGGGTATCTCTTGCGAATCCTGTCATGGGTTTGCCAAAAAGTGGGTCAAGATTCACAACGATTACGGCGGGAAAAGTGTCAAAAAAGCGTCTGAGCCCGCGGCACATAAGGCAAAGAGAATTTCTTCGGCGATCGCTGGGGGGATGATCCGTCCAGAAAACATTTACGATGTAGCAAGCAATTGCTTTCAGTGCCACACCGTACCCAACGAAAAATTGGTAATGACTGAAATTGGTGGGAAGTCTCACGCCGCAGGAAGTGATTTTGAACTGGTTTCTTGGTCACAAGGCGAAGTTCGACACAACTTTTTAAATTCAAGTGACGGCTCAAACAAAGCGGCCTCAACTGAGAGAAAGCGCGTGCTTTACGTTGCCGGTCGCATTTTGGACCTAGGGTACGGATTGCGTGGAGTCGCTGAAGCGACAAAGAAAAATCGCTACACGGTTGCCATGGCAAAACGTTCGATGCGCGCATTGAAACATGTCGAGAAAATCAATGCAAAACTTAAGGATGCAGCGATTGGCAAAATCATTGCGGCTGCAAAGGGTGCAAAACTTAAGGCAAATAACAAAGCGCAGATCATGAAAGCGGTGAGTGCCATTTCAAAAACTGCAAAGAAATTACTGAATGGAAATAGTGGCAAGGCATGGGCTGGAATTGATGGATTGATTCCAACCTCCGTCAAAGGGGCAGCTGTTCAGTAAAGTGAGTGCGTATTTAGTTATCAGTAATTGCATCGGTAAATAATACCAAGGAAGAACTTATGGCGGCAAAAGCCCATATTGATAGGCCACAACGTTGGGATGTTCCCTACGATCCAGATATGACCGAAGAGGATGTGATTTACATCCTCGGCATGGAGCCATTTAGCAATATTGATCAAGATAAGTTTCCAAAGAGTATTCCTCTATATGGTGTGATTGCCAACGAAACAAAGATTCGCAAATTTAATAAGGGCGACCTGGTAATGCGACGGGGTGACTACGGTAACACCGCCTATTTTATTATGAAAGGTTCCGTCCGAGTTGTTATCCCGATTCCCGACAATGTGTTGTCTGCCGAGGCACTCGGACGAGCTGAACCAAAAACCAAAGGCATCTGGGAATCGATTTCTCAGCATTGGAAAAATGCAAAGGTCTCAGAATATCGAGAGCGAGTTCAGGGCAGTGTCGATATGGGTTCCGATGGTAAGGAAGTCGTTATCGCCTTGCAAGATGTTCCTGGTATCATCAGTAATAAAAAGACGGCTCAAATTCCGGCTGGGAATTTCTTTGGTGAAATTGCAGCTCTTGGACGAACTCCCCGGACGGCAACGATTTTCGCAGAAGAAGACGGCTGCCAGATTTTAGAAATCAAGTGGCAGGGGTTGCGGGAACTGCGTAAGTACACGCCGTCGATCAAAGAGCACATCGACAAGCTATATCGAAAAAACAGTTTAACAACTCAACTAGCGGCATCGCCACTATTCTCGGGCCTTAATGAGGAGGAGCTGCAGAAGGTTGCGGATGCGACTCACTTTACATCCGTTGGTGATTTTGACTGGCACACTTCATATAAAAAAACAGCGCAACTATCGGCGGCCAAGCGCCTCGACAAAGAGCCGATTATTTTTGATCAAGGTGCTTACCCTGATTCACTGGTATTAATTCGAGCTGGTTTTGGCCGAGTCTCTGAGGTCAACGGCAATGGACACCGGACAGCTAGTTATATTGGCAAAGGGCAGACGTTTGGCCTGCGTGAAATTGCCCACAACTGGCGAAGTGATAAACGAGTTAATTATCGCTATACATTGCGGGGCTTGGGTTTCACAGATATTCTGGTTATTCCGGCAGCTGTTATTCAAGAACACGTGCTACCAAAAATGAAAAAGTCTGAACTACCACCGTTGTTTCCTGAGGTTGAGCCTACGGTCGAATTCAATCCGTTATCGGCATCTCAACAACAAAAAGAAAAGATGAGTAAAACGGATGTGATGGAGTTTATGGTTGAACACCGTTACATCAACGGTACGGCAACGATGCTGATCAACCTGGATCGCTGCACGCGATGCGACGATTGCGTTCGCGCCTGTGCGACAGCTCACGATAACAACCCGCGTTTTGTTCGTGAGGGTAAAACCTTAGGGCATCTGATGGTGGCTCACTCATGTCAACACTGCCAAGATCCGGTTTGCATGATCGGTTGTCCGACAGGCGCGATTTCTCGAAAAGAGGGCGGTGCGGGCGAGGTGATCATAAACGACACCACCTGCATCGGGTGCTCGACCTGCGCGAATAGTTGTCCTTATGAAAATATTCGTATGGTCGAAGTGCGATCTGATAAGGGCGACCTGATACGTGATGACGCGACAAAGATGCCGATTGTAAAGGCGACCAAGTGTGACCTTTGTGCCGAGCAAATTGGCGGTCCTTCTTGTGAAAATGCTTGCCCGCATGACGCCTTAGTTCGTATGGAAATGCAAAACCCTGAAAGCTTGATGGAGTGGATTCGTCGATGATCACTTTTTCAAAAAGAAGAATGATTGGAGTTTCATCGTTGGTTGTTTTTTCAACTGCGATTTTTTTGTTGTTCAGTTCAATGCAATCCAATTTGCAAAATACGTCGATCGTCAGTGGATTATTTTTACTGGCGATGGTGATTTT
>NVTG01000112.1 GCA_002401495.1 Candidatus Kaiserbacteria bacterium | reverse complement strand
TCTATTGGAGAAACAAAAAAGTTGATCTTCAAGTGCTCGTTCACGAAAGACTTAAAAATCCAACTGACACTCTATCGAACACAATAAAACTCTTCAACTATCAAGTTGAGCTGTTTAACAATGAACTTCCCATGACTACAGACATTGGATTGTTGCATTTAGATTCTAAAGATTTAAGAGATGGATTGACTCCCATTCCAAAAGCATTCATTGCCAACATTGAAGAAGTTGTCCCATTGACCATGAAAGAACGTACTGATATTTCTAAGAAATGGCTCTAAGAATCCATTAGAAAACTGCAAAAAGTCGTAACTAATGTAGAAGAGTTTGTGGAACAAAACACGGATTTGAATTATGTGAATGATAATTTCTAAGCCATGAGAGATAGTGTGGATCTCATTGGACAGTACTACAACATCTTGACAGAGTTCAATCTAAAAAGCAAGAAAGAAGATAAAGATAACTTCACTGAAGTGGTTTAACTTATATCGCAACTGAGCAATCTTGTTAGTAATGTTGAGAATTCCTAAGATGCAAATATGGAAACCTTTAAGAAAACTCTTGATGAATTGATCCCTAAGCTAAATAATGAGATTGATACTTTGCATGGTGAAGCCATTGATGATATTTTCTTGAGTGGAGATGCTAATATGTATGAAGTGCTTAATAAGATTGATGGCATTGAAGCCAAATTTAAAGAACTCGAGGAAAGATCCTCGAAATATAACACTTGGCAAGAAGTATTGCAGACATCTCCAACAATGTTTGAAAACTTAGATCAACTAAGAGAAGATTTCAATCTTAGAGCATTGATGTGGAGATCTCTAAAGCAGTGGGAAGAGTTGACAGAAGGCTGGGCCAAACAAAAGTTCGATTCAATTGATGCAAAGTCAATTCAAGTGCAAGCAGACAAATTTGCAAAAATCTGCTCAAGAGTTGAGAAGAATTTACCTGAAAACCCAATTGGAACAAAGTTAAAGGACCTCGTTGACACATTCAAAGGCGCAATGCCAATAGTGGTAGCTTTAAGAAACGATAACTTAAAAGAACATCATTGGGGAGAAATAAAAAGCTTGATTAATTAAGACTTTGATGTTAATGATGAGGAATTTACATTGAATTCTTTGATTGAGTTAAACGCTGTTTAGTTTTAAGAAGAAATTTCTATGATTTCTACACAGGCTTCTTAGGAAGCTAATTTAAGGAAATAGATTATTGAGTTGGATGAGTAGTGGAAAAGACTTGATTTTATTACTAAACCGTATAAAGATAAAGATGCTTATATTTTAGATGAAATTGATGATATTTTTTAAGCGCTGGATGAGTCGCTTGCTACTATTAATACTATTTTGGGATCGAGGTTTGTTAAACCGTTGAGGTCGGAGGCGGAAGCTTGGAAGAAAAACTTATTCCTCTTGAATCAGATTGTTGAAGAATGGGTCAATTGTCAGAAACAATGGATCTATCTTGAGAACATTTTCACCGCTCCTGATATTAAAAGATAACTCCCAACAGAATCACAGAGATTCGATAATGTTGATAAATTCTTTAAATAACTGATGAACAAAACAGCAAAGTCTCCAAATGCCCTTAAGGTCGTAAAAATGAACCCAAATTTACTCGATCATTTGAAAAATAATAATGAAATTCTTGATGACATTTAAAAGAAACTTGAAGATTACTTAGAGAAGAAAAGAGGAGATTTCCCTAGATTTTATTTCTTGTCTAATGATGAGTTACTTGAAATCTTAGCTAACTCGTAGAACTTGGATGTCATTTAGTAACATTTAAGAACATGTTTTGATAATATCTTTAAGTTAGATATTATTGACGGGTTGGATATCGTCGCCATGAGATCTGGAGAAGGAGAAAAAATTCCATTCGCGAAACCACCTAAGGTTAAAGGGCAAGTTGAAAATTGGCTTGATGGAGTGCAATAAGCTATGAGAGATCAACTTTTAAGATTAATGAAATCAGGATGGCAAGAATATCCAACGAGTGAAAGGAAAGAATGGGTCAAGACTCACTTTGGTTAAATTGTCTCTTCAGTTGCTCAAATCATGTGGTGTTCAACAACTGAATATTACATCAATGAAATGGATGCCAATCCAAATTCATTGCAAGAATGTTTTGAAGTAAATGTCCAACAACTAGCCCAACTGACTGATTTGATTAGAGGTTAATTGACAGATCTCTAAAGAAAAATCCTCGCAGCTTTGGTAACAGCAGATGTGCATGCCAGAGATATTGTAGAAATTCTAGCAAAAGAGCAGGTGAACACGCCTACAGACTTTAATTGGTAGCAACAGTTAAGATATTACTGGGAAGAAGACACTGATGAATGTAAAATTAAGCAAGTCAATGCAACTATTAAGTATGGTTATGAATATATGGGTGCAACTTCAAGATTAGTTATCACACCTTTAACGGATAGATGCTGGGTGACAATCACGGGTGCTCTTCATATTAAGCTTGGAGCTGCCCCTGCTGGACCAGCAGGAACAGGCAAAACCGAATCAACAAAGGATTTGGCGAAGGCTCTTGGAATGTAATGTATCGTGTTCAATTGCTCTGATTAAGTTGATTACAAAATGATGGCAAGACTATTTTCTGGATTGGCTCAATAAGGAGCATGGACTTGCTTAGATGAATTTAATAGAATTGATATCGAAGTACTTTCTGTTATTGCTCAACAACTTCTCACAATCAGATTAGCTCTAATTAGCGGTGAGCCAAACTTCTTGTTTGAAGGAAATCACATCCCTCTCGTCACATCTTATGGAGTATTTATCACAATGAACCCTGGGTATGCTGGAAGAACAGAATTGCCAGATAACCTCAAAGTCATGTTCAGACCTGTGTCTATGATGATTCCCGACTATGGTCTCATTGCTGAGATCATGCTTTTTGCTGAAGGGTTTGGTTCAGCTAAAATGCTCTCAAAAAAGATGGTGAAACTTTATAAACTTGCGTCTGAATAATTATCACAGTAAGATCATTATGATTTCGGAATGAGAGCAGTGAAATCCGTGCTTGTCATGGCAGGAGCTCTTAAAAGAGCAAACCCAGATCTTGGAGAAGACGCTACTCTAATTCGTGCTATGGTTGACTCTAACGTCCCAAAATTCTTAAAAGATGATCTTCCCTTATTCAGTGCTATCGTCCAAGACTTGTTCCCAACCGTAATAATAAAAGATCCCGATTACGGAGAATTAGAAAAACAAATTATAGATAGTTTGGGCATTTTGAAATATCAGAAAGTTCCTGAATTCATCCACAAAACTATTTAATTGTTTGAGACATTTAATGTCAGATTTGGAGTGATGATTGTTGGCCCTACTGGTGCAGGCAAAACTACCTGCTATGAAACACTATAACATACAATGACTTATCTGAGAGAAGTTAAAAAATCCCATGATGCTAGATTCTAGTTAGTCAGAAAGAAAGTTCTCAATCCTAAAGCAATCACAATGGGAGAGTTGTATGGAGAAATCAATCCCATTTCATAAGAATGGAAAGATGGACTTGCATCTGGAATCATGAGAGATGCAGCTAAAGAAGAAGGTGACGAGAAACTTTGGGTTGTCTTTGATGGACCTGTTGATGCACTTTGGATCGAAAATATGAACACTGTACTTGATGACAACATGACACTTTGCTTGGCTAATGGACAGAGAATTAAATTAAGAGCGCCAATGAGAATGCTTTTTGAGGTATAAGATCTCTCTGTTGCTTCCCCAGCTACTGTATCAAGATGTGGAATGGTGTACATGACACCTGAAGATTTAGGCTGGAGGCCCTATGTAAAATCATGGATTCCTAGAACATTCCCAGAAGACGATGTCCTAGATGAGGGTCTTAAAACTTATTTATGGGAAACATTTGAGTTTGCAATTGATATGGGAATTGAGAAAATCAGAGAGTCATTAATTGAGCCTATTGGAACTGTCGACATCTAACTTGTGATTAATGTTTGTAACTTCATGACTGCCATAGTTACGCCTTCTTATGGATTCAGAGGAAAGCCAGATGAGAAGAAAAAGATGCTAATGCAATTGTTTGCCTGGGCTTTCGCTTGGGGAATGGGAGGAGCGCTTGTTGATCTTTCTAAAGAACGATTTGATGATGTAGTCAAAGATGCTTTCAAAGGTGTACAATTCCCAAATGCTTATACTATATTTGACTATTTCTTTGATGCTAAAAGAGATCAAGCATACAAACCATGGTCATCTAAAGTACCTCAGTTCTAATATGACAAAGATTTACCATTCTTCTAGCTTCTTGTGCCAACAAGTGACACATATAGACATCAATATTTATTAGAAATGCTCTTGCAACAAGAAAAATGTGTGTCCTTCACTGGTATCACAGGAGTCGGAAAATCATCCATCGTGAATGCCTGTCTTAGCAAACTTTCTGATGATTACATTGTACCTATCAATATCAATTTTTCAGCTCAAACTAGTTCTTTGAGAACTTAACAATCAATTGAAGATAAATTAGAAAAGAAGAGAAGAACTTTATTCGGTGCTCAACCAGGAAAGAAAATTGCAGTATTCGTTGATGATGTCAATATGCCCGCTGTTGAACAGTATGGAGCACAACCACCAATCGAGCTTTTAAGAATGTTCATTGATAAGAAAGGAATCTTTGACAGAAACGAATGGACTTGGAAAGATGTTGAAGATACAACTGTTATTGCAGTTGCTGCCCCACCAGGAGGAGGAAGAAATCCAATCACTCCAAGGTTTGTTAGACATTTCCACGTCTTCTGTCTCCCAACTCCCTCATCAGGTCAATTATCCACAATCTTTGGTCAGATTTTAGGATGTTTCTTAAAGAATGGTTTCCAAGAAGTGATTTGGAAAATGGAAGAAACAATTATTGCCTCAATTGTTGAGCTCTATGTGAACATTGAGAAATAACTCCGACCAACTCCCGCAAGGTTCCATTACTTGTTTAATCTTCGTGACGTTTCAAAGGTAGTTCAGGGTATATTAATGACAAAACCAATATCAGTTCAAACACCTGATGTGATGGCTCGACTGTGGGTTAATGAAATGAATAGAATATTCTACGACAGACTGATCAACGAAGAAGATAAAGATTGGTACATTGATTAAATTATGGATATATTGAACAAAGCATTTAGAGTGAATTTTGAAAAGAAAGAAATATTCGTCTCAGAT
>NVTG01000111.1 GCA_002401495.1 Candidatus Kaiserbacteria bacterium | reverse complement strand
TTTTATTGGAACACTTGACCACACTACCTCGCTTAATCTAACCCTAGAGTCATTCAACAAAATAAACCAAAGTGAAGATGCAACATCGATATTTGAAGGAAGTGTAATGGATGAAGAAGATAGTTTCCTTTTTGCTAATGGACCTGATGCAGCGGGTGATGGTGGTGGTGGCAAGAAAAAGAATAAAAAGAAAAGCAAGAAGTGATTGCTTAAATTAATTTAATTATGGAAGTTGATGATGTTGAACTTTCGGTTGATGATAGTGATAGAAAGATTTTAAACCCATAGCCTATGGAGAAAACTTAATCTTATATGGCTAAGTTCTGTGCGAGAGAAGATGTGCCCAATAAAACTGTGGCGATGGCCATTACTTTGACTATATTGGGGATAGGGTTGTTCATTACTGGATTCATAGAAGAAGTGTAAGAAGTAGACCCAACAAGAGGGATCTGCTTTTGGGCCATCGGCGTGATTGTCTCGATCCCAGGGTTTTATTTTACAATATAGTTAATAAGAGCTTATAGAGCAACTACAGAATGGTAAAGAACGTAGATATTAAGAGATATTCCTAATTGACTCAGATCAATCTGTTGTGACATACAAACTCGTAATTTTGTTTTAATGCATTCTTTGCCTGCAAATTAGCGGAATCTCTTTTCTCGAACTGGTCTTAATTGAGCTATTGTTTTGTCTTCACTAAGTCCATAAAGTTTTATTTCTTAGAGAAATTCAAATGTTTCTTACTTGACGCCAAATCCTTCTCTTCTCTCTAAAGTTAAAGCCCCGTAAACGTATCTTTATTAGGTCGTGTTGTGCGATCCTACAGATAAATCAAAACTTACAGCATCATTATGATATCCAGCAGTTTTGGGCGACAGTCGATGATTTGTGAACGTATTTTGATAGATAGGAGTTGCTGAGAATCTTGTACTCTTAATAGGTTCTGTTTGTGTAATATAGTTTTACTTACTTAATAACATGTCACTTTCGAATAATGATTTCACCTTCATGAAACCTTCTCTGTGGGATTGAGTTAAGTCTTTAAAACCTTGGATTTTATCTTAGGAGGCTGTTGGTAAGGAGGGGAAGTTTAGGTTTCTTGATTGGGTTGTAAGTTTCTAACTCATTGTTGGTGAGAATTTCTTCTAAAAATCTTAGAAATCAATGTAGCCTTTATTGCCAGCGTCTAAGATATTCATAGCGGAGTCTAATACTTATTAACTCGTTGTCATCTTCAGTCTATTCACCTCTGTCACAAAATCTTATCTCGAAATAAAGCCATCATTATCTTTATCAAAGTTCTTATAAGATTTAAAAAGAGAAGGCTTTCTCCCATCAAAGACTTTAGATTCCAGATCTTAAAAAAACTCTTATATCTCATCCGTCACAAATTCTTGAGGTTAAGCAGGAGACTTAATTCTATTAATCGGAGGAATCTTCCTCTCTCTAAGTCCCTCAGGGATATCCTACTAATTCAACAACAACTTAAACCCTTCACTCCTGGTCATCCCATCTTAATTATACTAAACAACACTCATAAACCCACTTAAATCATCAAGTTTAACCCTCTTCTTACATAAATCCTCTTTAAATTCCTCAATCAAGAACTATTTCACTTCATCACAATGAATATATCCATCTTTGTTGTGAAGCTTTGAGAGAAGAGCTTCATCTCTATCTTGATATTTGTCTCTTAACATATTTGCTTCTTTAAATGCACCTCCTTCAAGTAGATCTCTTTTGTGGGTTGAGGCTGTGTTTTTGTTTATTATTAGGATGTCGGATGGAAGGAGGGTGGTCTTGCGGGGTGGGGAGGTTGCTTGGTTGACAAAGGAGAGTTTTTGACCGTGGGTGTGGGAGAAGGAGGCTGCGGGACCGAAATCGCGGTCTTCCTCGAAGTTGTATTTCATTACTTCTTCGGCGAGGGTTTTGTAGTTTAGATTACTTCCCTCAGTCTTATGAGGCTACACAAGCTAATGCAGCAACTACCCTTACTTCTCTTTCAAATGATGCGGAATAGACATCCTCAAATTGATAGTACTAATAAATTCATCAATAGGAATCTCATAACATTTATCATCATCTTTGTCAAGTAACTCTTTACTAATGACATTCATAGATTTTTGCAGAAACAGTTTATATTGAGCCATATCTCTATCGTATTACAGTTCTGTTGAGGTGGCAGTGATCTCATCATCTTAATCAAAAACAAATCCCATAAATTCATCAATACTCATCCTACCATTTTAATCATAATCCACCATATCTATAATTCTCGTTGCCTCTGCCTGATTAACATTATAACCAAGATGTTTCATCATATATTGAACATCTCCATGATCAAGGAAACCTGCATTACGTCTATCCCATTGTTGGAATACTCTTGTAAATTTGGAAATGTCACCGTATCTTCTTTTTAGAGCCTTACGGATTTAATCGATTTTATGGGTGTCTATTGGCTGCTTTGTTTAAAGTAAAGGTGATCTGGGGGGTGATCCTTTCTCTCCTGTTGATGGCAACATCTAGGATTACATGAGGTTGGAATGTCTTCCGTGGGATTTTGATCTCGTTATCCCCATTGTGCTTCCAAACTGAGTCTGTTTCGATTTAGCCCACTCAACCGCATTCATAGATTCTCCCGTGAATGGTTTATCAGTCCATTGTTGATTTTCAAGCAGTTAGTGACGGAACAACTACATAGGAGTCTTACCTTTAGCAGTTTTATTACCCTAAAGATAATAGTCTTGGGTCGATTACAACTTCGGATCTGCTTTTATCGGAGAGATGAAACCCCCAGATGCTTTAGTTTTTTATTTGTTTGTCAGGCTTCCGGTAAGATCTAGTTATTGGAAACCAGTTCTGTTCATAGTTCCAAAGTCTTTAAATCTATTATCATCCTGATACTTCTACAGCATGCTGGCGTCTCTTTTCGTTCGGTAATCGACATTCGTCAACCCACATTGATGCGATCTCTCCCTCCTTATATTCATATTTAATCAATATTAATTTTTATAGAAATCTACATAAGATGATGCTGGGTCATGTTAACAGTTCTCACATTCTCCCTCGTGGACAAATACGTCACGCTCGTATCTTGAGGTACGGTGGGGATTGGAATCTATTTGTTGTGGGTCTGGTTCATCTATCTCATTCATTTTAGTCCTCGTCTCAGCCATCAAATTAGCCAGCTTTAAATTAATATCATCCTCATTTCTAACTTCCTCCCCCCCTTCATTTCGTGGAGCATACCCCTCAAACCCAAGTTGTCGTGGAGCCTCTCTCTCAGAGGCATAACGAGGCTGTTGCCCTTCTGAGGAATATTGGTCTTTGAGAGATTCCTCATAACGGTATTGTGATTCTGAAAATCCCCCTGGTTCTGGATGATAACCGTGACCTTAGTAACCTTTGATGTCGGGGAGTTGGTAGTGGGCTGGATGGTGTTGGGATTGAGGTGTATGATAATTTTGAGGTTTCACAGGTGAATAATCATCATTATGAACAACAAAATGTGAAGCAGGAATAGTCGGCAACACTTCAACATCATCATCTTGATACAATGGAGCCACAGCTTGCTCATATCGAGGCTACTAATGACTAGAAATATAAGAAGAAGAATATTATTGTTACTAATGACTTGATGGAATAAGCCCCACATTCTACATTTATTACCCATGAGCAACAGGCAAAGGTGCATAGGTAGGATTTTCAATCATGGTATTGGCATAAGCTCGTTGCTGTACCATTCCTGTCGTTGCAGGTCTATCGTTATAATATGGAGGTTGTTGCTGTTGTTGTTGTTGATTCATTACGGGAGAGTATTGTTCATCACCTTCATCTTCTTCGTAACGATTGGAGGGTTTGGGAGGTGATGGGTTTTGTGTGTAACCTTGGAATGATTCGAATCTTTGAGGGGGAGCTGATGCTTTGCTTACTGGGGTCGAGATTTGTTTTGTCATCTGCTATTCGTAGAAATAAGGATCGAACTCATCTTATTATGTCTATCCAAAGTCTTATTACTATGAATTAACAGGCATAGAATTCATCTTCTACATCCCACCAACAGCTTCATCCTCAGGGAATGGATCATAATGAATTTCTCTCGTCAATTCTCTCTAAGGTTTAAATGGATTATTTGATGCTTTTGATGCCCCATCACTTGTAGTGGTCGTGGTCGCAGCCATAGCATCAGAATCTTTGTTCGTAGGAGTTCTCTGCATCTTTGTGGCTTTCTTGAATGCGTAGTCTGTCGCAGGCTTCGTTGATAGAGTTTTTGGGTCGGGTTTCATTGAGGATTGGGTTGTTTTTGGTCGTGGGAGCCATTATGCTCGACCTTTCTTTTCTCCACCTCCTACAACTTCCTCTTATTCCTAAATGTCTTACTTGCTCTCCTTCTTTTCCACCTCTCCATTCCCTTTCCACCCAAACTTATTACTAACCCCTTTACTCTTAGATCTCTTCCTTTATTCCACTACACCACTTGTGGTTCCAATCGTCTACGCAAATTCTGGAGGACGAGATTCCACAACACTTTTTATACGTCCTCGTGTTGCAATACCAGAACCTATCCCAATATTGCTCTTTACTTTTGCTTTACTTTCAGGTGAGCTTTCTAAGTCTGCCATGTTGATCTGGGAGACTTTTGCTGTGCCACCACTGGGGATTGTGGTGGGTGTGCGTTTAACGGGAGGGGATATTTCGGTGGGGGGTTTTAGAGAGGAAGGAGGTTTTGTGGGGGAGGAGTTTTTTGTGGTTGTTGTGGAGGTACCAGGTCTCTAAATAGAAGGAATTCTTGAGTTCTTTGGTAGTGTTCTATTACTATTCACCGACTCAAGAGTCGATGTGGATTAAGTAGCAGGATTTAAATATTTCTCTCTATTCGGCATCGTTTTCGTTTGACAAGATTCTCGAACTTTATGATCTTCTTTTCTGTCTTCCCCTGGGATCGCATGAGATTAGGCTTTTTTTAAGGCAGGGTCAGCAGCTTTTATGGTCGATTTTTAAGGACTAGCTGTTAGATTAAGCTCTTACATTTTACTATTTTCTTCTTTCTTTTTGACTGTCTAAGCTTATTTTGATTTTGTTGGGGTTGTTTTAGTCTCAGTTCCTTGAAAAGCTAAATTAAATATAACGTTGTCAATAAATTCTTGGCCGTAGTCTCTTTCCTGACCCGCTTTAGTGTTCGCAGATTTCTTTTCTGATCACATAAATTCTTCAAACGTACCTT
>NVTG01000110.1 GCA_002401495.1 Candidatus Kaiserbacteria bacterium | reverse complement strand
ATCTCGTCTATAAAGCCTGCAAATTGATTGCTTCCATGTCGGAAGTTATTTTCTGGAGATCAAAATGAAAAAAGAAACCGAGTACGTAGAAATTGGAATGTTCCTCAAAGGAGCTCGTGAAAAAGCGGGACTCACGCAGGGCCAAGTGGCAAAAGAATTTGGCTTCACCACGGCGCAGTTTATTAGCAACTTAGAGCGAGGACTGGTTTCTCTGCCTGCAAAACACATTCAACCACTGTCTGCCCTCTATGGAGTGAAGGCCGAAAAATTCGTTGACGAAATCGTCAATGCCTACCGTAAGCGCGTGCACAGGGGTGCCGGGCTCAACTAGTTTGTCTATCTAAGGCCTGAGTAAAATCATCGATCAAGTCACCAATGGATTCAATCCCTACGGAGACGCGAACCAACGAGTCTTTCAAGCCCATGGCCTCGAGATCACTTTTACTTTGCCCTACGTGTGAACTTTCACACGGCAAAATCACTAGACTTTCCACTCCTCCGAGGCTCGGTGCCTCGGCAGGAATTTGTAAGGCAGCAATCAGTTTTTTAGCGACTTCCTTACTTTCAAGCTCAAAGCTCAGCATACCTCCAAAGCCATTACTGAAATACTTACTAGCATTTGCATGAAACTGGTTCTCTGGCAGCCCCGGATAATTGACTCGTCCTACTAGTTTATGAGCATCCAGAAACTGCGCCAGTTTTAAGGCATTTGCATTTTGCCTGTCCATGCGCACCGACAAAGTTTTCAAACCACGATTTAAAAGGTAGCAAGCTTGCGGATCCAGACAGCCGCCAAAATGTGAGAGCTTCTTTTTCATTTGGTCGATGGACGCTTTTGTACCCATCACACAACCGGCAATCACATCAGTGTGTCCATTGATATACTTAGTCGCACTGTGCACGACGATATCGATGCCGTGCTCGATCGGCCGAAAACAATAGGGCGACGCGAACGTATTGTCGATCATCGTCTTTAAGCTGTGTTTTTTTGCGAACTGCACAACCGTATCGAAGTCCGGCACCTGTAGTAACGGATTTGACATCGACTCGAGATAAAACATCTTAGTATTATCTTTGATTAGCGACTCCCAACTATCTGGAGACTCCATATCCGCCCAAGAGACTTCAATGCCAAGAGCCTCTGCCTCATCTAACAAAAATCCATAAGTGCCGCCGTAAACACATTTTTGCGCGATAATATGATCACCCGGGCGGAGCACCGAAAGCAAAGCCATAGTGATCGCTGCCATGCCGCTAGCAAAAGTCAACGCGTCCTCCGCCGCTTCCAAGCGGGCGAGTTTTTGATGTAAAGCTTTGTGCGCAGGAGAGTTATTTAATCGTCCGTATAATATCTCGTGGTAAATGCTCTCGCCATCCATCTCGTAGGTCGAGCTGCGATAGATCGGAGCGATAACGGAACGTCCGGCTTGGGCCTGCTCTTCACCTTCGTGGATCAATTGGGTATCGAATTTGTATTTTGTCTTGTGTTTCATGCCGATATTTTCAATGAAAGAAGAAGCTTTAGCATCTGAATACTTACAACAGCTTGATTTACGACGCATCGGGCTTTGTCACTGACTACCTAGGTATACTATGTATGTGGTCATGCAAGAGGTCAGCGATCAAATCTCCCTTTAAACCACCTATATCTCCCCGTATAGCCAATTGGCGGACTCAAATCCGCAAAGGCTACCTCGAGCTCTGCCTGCTTGCGCTGATTTCCAAACACGGTAGACTTTACGGCTTCGACGTCTTAAGTCTGCTCAAGCAACAAGACCTTGAAGTCAAGGAAGGCACTCTCTACCCACTATTAAACCGCATGACGGCAGATGGCCTTTTAAAGGCCATCTGGGAAATCGAAAATAGCAAAGGTCACCCGCGCAAATACTACTCGCTCAGCGAGTTGGGACGAAAAACTTTCACAAGTATGGACTGCGAATTCAGCCGACTATTCGACGTTTTCAGCGAGCTGAAGAACATCGAAAAAACACCTACAAAAACAGCTAATAAAGCACCTCAGACACGTAGCTTAAAGGTCATTCACAAACAAGATTCAACGACGATGGTTAAATTAACAAAGGTAATAAAATGAAAATAAATGCTAAAATGGAAGAATATCTCTCACAGCTAGAAAGGGCCCTCGGTGCGATCGCGACCAGTGAAAAAGCTGAAATCATTATGGAGATCAAAAGCCATATATTATCTGCAATCGACAACGACCCAAACGCCAATGTTGACCAAATTCTAGCCTCACTCGGTGCTCCACAGATGGTCGCCAACCGCTATTTACTAGAGCGCGGTCTTCGTCCGGTCTCTCCGCCAAAAACGGGAGTTTTTAAATGGTTTGTCTTAGGCATACTCGGCCTCTGTACTTTATTTGTCATTCTTGCAATTCTCATCTTTTACAACCTCAGTCCGATTATAGAAATTGATGAAAGAAGCGGCCATGTCTCAATTCTTGGTGGCATGATCGACATCAATGAAATGGATGGTACCTTTCAAATCGGCTCAACCACCATCTCAGACGGTTTCTCAAAGTCCAAACATGAGGGCCGTAAATCGATCGACCTGAAAGAGTTCGATAGCATCCGCTTTGATTTTACCAACGGAAAGTTCGAATTAGAAAATTCAGAAGGCGCAACACTTTCTTGGGACTGCGAATCACAGAACCTCGGCTCTCAGTCTTTTATGCGCGAGAGCGGACACGAAATCATTTTTGATTTTGGTTCGGCCGCTGCAAGTAAATGTGATGTTAAAATTCCAAAGGGCATGAAAGTCCATCTTCAAGGTCCTAACGGTCGGCTGAAATTAAAACGTCCAAATTTTTCAGTCAGTGCCAGTATCACCAATGGGTCGGTTTCAATCAGGCCAAGTAAAAATGTGAAATACCGCTATGACCTTTCGGTGGTCAACGGCATCATCGACGAGTTTAATAGCTCTGCTGACAAAGATGCGATTTCGATCAAAATCGCCTTGGTAAACGGCAAAATCGATCGCAAAGGAAAGCGTTCCGATGATTGAAAAAATAGCCGGCTACTTTGTCGACAGATCATTTCTAGTTAATTTAATTTCTGGTTTTGTTTGCATCGCGGGTCTGCTGGTATTTTTTAATATGAAACGAGACCTGGTACCACCGTTTGAGTACCAGAAAATTGACATCGAGATCTCAGCGCCCGGTGCTTCACCAGAAGAAGTTGAAGAGTTCATCGCTTTTCCGATCGAAGAAACTCTCAAAGGCCTGCCCGGAGTCGAGAAAATGACTTCGAATAGCCGTAACGGAAGTTTAGCCCTGACACTCTACTTCAAAGCATCATTTGATCGCATGAGTGAAATGGTCGAACACGTAAAATCGCAAATCGACTCGCTCAGGCCGCGCTTACCTGAGGCGGTCAGATACACCAATGTGAAACGCTCACGCAGAGATCAGGTCTTCTTCACTTGGCTGGCATTCCAAAACTTTGATGAAGAAAATGTCGAGCATCGCAAACACATTAGACGCTTCTCAAAAACCATGGGCAAGATCGACGGCATTGTTCTTGTCGATCCAGAAATTCGCCCTCGCGATCTCTACATCGAATTCGACGCTGCAAAACTTGAAAAATACGATGTTTCGCTCGATCAAGCGAGATCATTCCTTGCCCAAGTCTTTCAAATGAAACCAATCGGTCAGCTCTCAAAAGACGAGAGCACGTTGAATTTTGAAATCAAAAAAATCCAACGAACTCCTAAAGGCCTCGAGAAATTACCTCTGGCCGGCAACCGCATTGGCTCTGTCGTCACGCTTGGAGATGTCGCCCAAGTCAGTTATAAACTCACCGCCAAAGCTAATATCTTTCACTACAATGGCGATGAATCCGTTGGCGTGTTGTTACTTAAAGATCGCAGCTCCGATTCGATTGACCTGAAAGAGATCTTTGAAAAAAAATTAGTTGTTTTTAACAAGACTCTGCCAGAACCTCTCAGCGTTGGTGCAGTTTCTGATGGGCCACAATTTATTATTAAACAACTCGATGTTTTGCGTAACAACGCAATGTTTGGCATCGCCTTTGTTTTTCTTCTACTGATCATCTTCTTGAATTGGCGTTCAGCGATAATGACCCTCGCAGGCCTGCCGATTGCATACCTAGGCACAATGTTGATTCTTTCATACCTCGGAATCGACATCGATTTAATTTCAATCATCGGACTCATTTTAGTGCTTGGAATTTTGGTCGATGACGCGATCATCGTTTCAGAGAGATACGTCGAAAATCTCTCTAGTGGCATGACTCCACGCGATTCAGCCATTCAGTCGGTCCGCGCCTTGATCGTTCCGGTCACCGGCACGGTACTCACAACCATAGTCGCCTTTTTACCGATCCTTATTATTAAGTCTGAAATGGCGATTGTTCTTCGCGCCATTCCGATCGTTATTATCGCAGCTCTTTTATTTTCTTGGATCGAATCATTTTTCATTTTGCCAAATCACCTCGCCCATTTCGCAAAAAAAGCACGGCAATCGCGCATCGAATCCTCTTTTGCAAAAATCCAACGCGGCTACCGGCGGCTACTGGCATCGACTCTGCGTTTTCGCTACCTAGCTCTTATTGTGATAGGCGGTGTCTTTGCCCTCTCAATTTACATTGCCAAAGAGAAACTCAAACACGACTTCAAACTTCGTGTCAGCTCACAACGAGTGGCCATCTATCCCATTCTTAAAAAGAGCGAGTCGCTCGATTTCACTTATGAAAAAATTAAAGCGCTCGAAGAATTCGCTCTCAGCCTGCCAAAGTCGCAAGTCTCTGTCGTGACGACATGGGTCGGTGAAATTTGGAAAGATGGTCGCAGATACCATGGCAATCGCTTTGCAAAAATCAATCTCTACATCCCCGAGAGCGCGAGTTCTCCGAGCAAAGTTAAAAAACAACTGGTTCAATTGCTGACGGAAAGGCTTAAAACCTTTAAAACGGATGAGTTTCAAGAAGTAACTATTGTCGAACAAAGGCAGGGCGACAAAGAAGAGAAAAAAGATCTGGTGAGCATACGCGTTCAAGGTGATGAAAGCTCTGAGTTTGAACAAATCGAGAGCGAAATTGAAAAGGCTGCGCTAAAAACCATGGGAATCAGCAAATATGTTAAAGATCCCGATGCCTATCAAGAAACCTGGAGATTCCAACCCAATACACACGCTTTGGTTCAATACAAAATCGATCTAAAATCCTTTAGACGCCAACTGAAACATTTATTT
>NVTG01000109.1 GCA_002401495.1 Candidatus Kaiserbacteria bacterium | reverse complement strand
TCTTTGTATTTTGAAATACCGATTGTTCCCTTTCTTTTGTCCTTCTCTTCCAAATTAATTTACAAGCATTTTAGTAGCATCTGTTGTGTAAATTGGTCTATAATTGATTCTAATTATAAATTCATCGTAAACAGTATCTGTATCTCCAATCAGGTTTCCAAGGTTTTTGTCATCAGCATACACCCTTATTGTTATTGAACCTGAATTGGTGCTATCTAAAGGAGTACCTTAGAATCTACGATTTGGTCCGTCAAAAGTTAGGTTTATCGTTCCCCAAGTATAAGGCAAATTGTTACAAGTTGTGCCATCCCACTAACATGCCTTGTAAACCATTTCATCTCCATCACTTTCAGTAAAAGTATCTGAAGGGAATGTATAATCCCAGGCCTCATCACTTTGAAGGAAAACATCTGGAATAGCACTCGGTAAGTTCAAAATTGGTTCGTTATTGTCAACAACAAGAAGATTAAAATCTTCACATTGCTAGGCTCCCCAAGAATCTTTTGCACAGAGATTTACGACTGTAGGGACATTAATATCTGCATCAACATCGCCTGCTGCTGGATTTCCAGAAAAAGTTCTGGTTGCTTTAGTCAATGTAAGCCATTTATTATTGACGTCTGTAATATCAGTTCCACCAACTGTTGCAGAGTACTCCATAGTGTGATCACAATCAGCGTCGGTGAAGGTGTTAAGTTCAAACGTATATGTGAATTCATGTCCTTCTTAAGCCTCTTATTATGTAATTGGAGTAGGCATGACTGGAGTATAAGAAATTCTTAATTAGAAGCCTCCAGCAATTCCATCCCATTCCTGACCATCAATTTCATCTCTAACATCCATGACTATGTTTAATGTCCCTGAATGTGCATCTGAAATGGTTCCTACATAATAGAAACGATCAGATTTGTAATCTTAATGTCTCAACCAGGCAGGAAGTGGATCACCATTAAATAACCTTGAATAGTATACCCAGGAATCAGTTGGTGACGAATCTGTATCTGTAAATTCACCAGCAGCATTTTGATTCACATCAAAGGTATCAGTTTCAATTTTCTGATAGTTTGTCATAGCTGTAGGATTAACTGGAGGTGCATTGTCTGTCACTGTAATAGAAAAAGTGATTTAGGCAGTTGCCATTTGTGGATCAAAGATATTTATCTTTATATTGTTAACTGTTCCAGGATACACAGGTGTTCCACTAATAACACCAGTTGATGTAGCTATTGTTAGCCAGTCTGGTTCATCTTCGAGCGTATAAGTGAAAGCAGCGTCAAGAGGAGGTACAGTTGTGAAATCAGTATCAATAAAGGGTCTATCATCTGTTCCCGGCGTAACATCTCCAGTATGATCAGTGGTAAAGGAATAAGAATAAGGATGTCCAACTTCGGGGTTACTAGGTGTATACTTAGCTGAAACCGCGTTGGGGATATCATTTACTCTTAGTTCAAAGGTGTCAGTTACTGTTCCACCTCTCTGATCATCACATTAAATTGATATGTTAGTACTTGCAACATGATCATCATCCTTTGGTGTTCCCAGGGTAAATGCCCTAGAACTAGTTCCTCCAGGAGGTTCTGTAATCGCAACACCTCCATTTGTGTTCCAATCAGGCAAGGTTGAGGTTACAGAAAAATTGCAGGTGTCATAATCAGCATCAGCAAAAGTATCGAGTGGGAAAGAGTATGTCCACACAACTTCTGGTTCGATAATCATATCAGGAATCGGATTTGCAACCGTTGGATCATTATTTCCTCTTATTGTATATGCTATCGATTAAGTCGTAGTTTCTAAGGAATCATTAGCAGAAAATTCAATAACAAAGTTTCCTTAATCAACAGGCACAAGTGATGAAGCATATAGCTTACCAGTAGCAACATTGAAACAAATCCAATGCCCATTACAAGGAGATCCAAGTGAATCATCAATATCAGCATCTATAGCATTATACTAATATTTAGCTCCAAAAGTAAGACCATCAGCTATATCTTTTTTATTGACATCAGTCCAAGCTGTAAATGGGAGGTAATCCACATACTCCCATTAAATCTCAAGAGGGTAGGGTGTATAAGGAGTTCCCATGAAGGCTGGTGGAGTGTTCACTTCAACTCTAAAGGAACTTGAAACGCAATCTGTATTATCACATGCTGTACAAATGAAATAATGATATCCTCTGTTTCCGGCAACTAAGGCACCAACAGTGAAGGCATTTCCGGTTCCTGGTGTATATGAGAAAGGGGCAACAAGAGGAGATCCATCGTTATTCACACAAGAATTGGTGAGTGCATCACTTTCACTATCTGCAAAATGAGTATTTACAATAATAGAGGAGTCTGTATCCGTTATTTTCAGTTCTAAGTCGGGGATAGCAGTTGAGACATTTGGTCTAACATTTGCTATAACATCTATCGTGAATGGAACATTAGTTATAGCCATTCCATATATATCTGTGCAAGTGTATGAAACAGTAGCAATTGTTGCAACAGTTGATGCTGTTCCTGTGATGTCTGTTCCAGACACTACTATGCCTGCTGGAAGATCAGTTGCGGTGTAAGTGCATGAATCTCCTGCATCTGCATCTGTAAAGGCACTTGTTGCAATAGGATAGGTGATAGGTCTTCCAACTCTAAATTTTTGAGCAGCAGTCCATGTAACTGCGGTGGCCACTACAGGTGCATTCCTGACTTCAATATTAACAGTTAAAGTTGAAGTACCCGAACGTGCTGTAGGTCCTGCCCAATCGTAATCTTTGATGTCAAGAGTGACAGTTACTGGTCCTTCATCCCCAACATTAGGTTAACCTTAAAGAATATAATCAGTTTATGCTGTTGTAAATGTTCCTCCTAATAATTCAATATCAGTGGCCCATCCAGTGGTTGGAGTGCCGTTAACAGTGACTACAATTTAATCACCATCCACATCAGCAAATAAACTTGCAGGAATTATTATTTTATTCATTTCACCAGTATTCCAATCTTGAGAGGCTACTGGATAAGTTGTAGGAGTTACAGTTGGTGGAGTGTTTCCGTCAATTGAGAAATAAGTATAACCAACATTCCCAGTTGAATCAGCAATTGAACATCTAAAATTAGAAATACCTGCGACTACACCTGCTCCTGCAACAGTGAAAACATTTGCTGAATAGGTATGAATTATTCCATCAAGAGCTCCCCCATCTCTCATTGTGCATCCTGTAGCTGATGTAAACGCCGAATCAGCAAGGGTAATAGCACCTCCAATCTCAGCATCTTCAAAGAATGTATGAAGGCTTGCAATTGTGAAAGTGTTTCCAATCTGCTTTGACTATAAAGCAATCGGAGTTGTAGAATGTTGAATTGGAGATGTTTCTGTTAGAACAGTTAAATCTACTGAACCAGCAGTAATAGTGGCAGAAGCTCCATTAAAGAAAATTGGGTAATCAACAGCTGAAATAACAATACTATGCGCACCTGCTGCAACACTTTCAAAATTTGGAGTTCCAGAAATAATTCCAGTATCTCTATCGATGACTAATCCACTCGGTAAATTCGTTGCAAAATATTTTAACCCTGAATTATTGGTGAACAAACCAGAAATATCTTAAGTGAAAGCATTCCCAACTCTGGCGTCATTCCAAGCTGGATCAGTGACCACTGATTTGGTTAATATAGATACCGCAACAGAAGCCGATCCTGTAGAAGTATTTACTGTGTCTTTTGCTGTTGTTGTGTAAGTTTGGCCTGTATCTGCTAATCCGGAAGTTCCTGTTAATAAAGAAGAAGCTGTAATCCCCATTGCAGTGAAACCAGTTCCAGACCATGCTGTCCCTGAGACTACATAGGCAGTATTAGCAATGTCATCTTAATAATCAATAAAAGCATCCCCAATATCATAAGAGCAAGTTTCTGTTTCAACACAAGTGATAGCGACAGTAGCTAATCCAGCATTACCCGTCAAAGCAGGGGTTTGGTTAACTTGAAACGATCCAATAGCTCCTAAATAAGTGATTCCATCATAGCAAACACAGTTAACATAAACACTCCCGTCATATAAGAAAGTAGCTGGTGACACAAAATCTACTGCGTTGACATTTTATGCTAAACCAAATGAGGCACTCTCATCTAAATACCCACAACTTACTGATTTAGCGGGAGTAGCTCTCGGAGTTGTTGTATCGACACATTCAGTTAGAGCATTAGCGACTTGACCCGCTTTATCAGCTCCTTCAGCTAAAGTTGCTGATATAATTGTTACTGCAGTAGAATCAATTTAACTAACATTAATTGTGACAGAAACTGTTTCTGCTACAGTTCTCTTAAAATCATCATGAACAGTGATTTAAACAGCAACTGATGCAGAAGTGCCAGCAGGATATCCATAAAATTTACCATCACTAGTTTTAAAAGAAAGCCCTTCTGGGACAGTATCCACGGTGTAAAATTCATTTGCTTGAGCGTCTGCATCTAAGGTAAAAGAAGCTGAAATAGTATTGCCATCTGTGTAAACTTCCCCTGCAAATCCTTCGGTGGTTAGCGCTGCAGCATTAACCAAACTTGTAGTAGGAGCTGTGACTATTGTTATATCAAGAGTCCCAGTCGCTGTAAAAGTTCCGGATGCAGAAGAATTATCCGTAACTTTTACTCCTATAGATTTATCAGCAATATCTGTGGCAGTCCAAGTTGCAAGACCAGCACTGCTAACAGCTTCACCGTTAGTTGCAGCAGGCTAAATTACATAAGTAAGTTCATCAGCAACACCATTCCAATCAGGATCATGGAATAAATAAATATCATCTTCAAAATCAAAAGATAATGAGTCCCCTACTAGTAAAGTTAGAGAATGAATCGAAGCTCTGTTAAACACTTCTGAAGGTGTATCGTTTACAGTAGCTTGTTACCCTTGATAAACAGTAATTAAGCTATTATTGTTGTATTTTATTGTGCCATCAGTCGTTGAGCAGAAGACTCCTTCAACTATTCCTCCAGTTGCCCCTACAGTATAAGTAAGTTTGGGATCTACAAAAGTCCAATCTCCTGAAATCGTGCACGAATAGGTTGGAGCGGTTGCAGTCAATAATGTACTAGCTAAGACATCTATAGTACCTCCAGCACCCTCTAATACCACAGTTTCAAGGTTACCACCCGCTACAGAAGGAGCTGTAACGGCCGTTGCAGCATCTATTGTTGCTGTTAATTCACCAGATCCTCCGGCACTGTCATTTACGATAATTTTGCAATCAGTAGCAGAAGCTGCAGTTTAAGGTAGCTGATAAAGAGTAATATCTGATCCAGA
>NVTG01000108.1 GCA_002401495.1 Candidatus Kaiserbacteria bacterium | reverse complement strand
GAATGAGAAGTGTCATCATCATCGCTATCTGCACCTAGAAGATCTTGTGAGTCATAACTCTCAGTAATAAACGAAGAAGCATAACAATCAAAAGCATCAGTTTCAAAGGAATTCTATTTATTAAGATGTTTTTCACCCGTGATTGATGTTATTTCGTAATCTCCTGCTTTCTTTTTCAGGGAATCAGCTTTCTTAATAGTTTAAATCCTCGCATCAGTAGACTTCATCGTACTATGCCTTAAATTCGAAAGATGAGACCCTCTTAACCTTTCTGAAGCTCTTATATCTAAATTGAGAATTGATCGGCTCGTTTTTGAAAATGCTGAACTTGTACGGTTGGATCCTGAATTGTTTGTGTTTCTGCTGCCGTGACCTCGTCTTTTTCTCTTAAACTTTTTCTTGGTTACGTTTTCTTAGACGTTTTCCATGAATGATAGTTTTTTCAATTTTCCTTGTACAAGTTTCAAATTAAAGATCAAATCCTAAAAAACCGCTCTATCTTCTTTTAGTACAAGATGAGTAAGCAACTTCCACTATCTTTTAAACTGGTTAATCTACAAAATAGTATCTTCTTCAAAAGCCATATGTTTGGCACACTCATATGATATATTATAGGGAGAAAAGAAGTAATTAATTTTGATCCTCAAATCCATTCCCGGGAGTTTCTCGTAGTCTTCAAGGTACTTTAGAAGCTTAGACTCTTCCTCCTATTTCTTCAGCGTCAATAACCTCTTCATCATAGCTTTTTTATTAGTGGGACGAAGAATATTTTAACGCGTGGGTGAACGTGAGAGATCCTTTGAGGAATGGAGTTCTTTGAAATTTACTGATGAGATCAGTGAGAACTTTGGCATTTAGATTGATTGGTTTAAACTCTTCTTCTGGATTATCGCACTATTCGAAGTCAATCTTTTTAACCCTTAATAAGACTATAATTGAATCGAGGATAAGTTCGAATAACGAGGAACGCGACCAATAGATGGCGGAGAAGGGTTTGGAGAGTCAGGGTTTTATTAATCGAGATTAGACATCATGATTTTATTTAAAGGAAAATAAATTAACAGATCATAAATTGTCAGCATTCAAGTATTTCGAAAACTGTGACATCTGTTTCTCGGAATCGGTTGATGATTTCCTCGTGAAATTCAAGATTTTTGCACTTGGTGAATAGATTGCTTTGGGCTTCACTATGCCTTGACTGGAATCGGTTGTTATGGTTGATGCGTTGTCCCATTTCAGAAGACCGGACATGTCGGTACAGGCTTGTTGGTAGAATGTGCTATCGAAATCCAATTATTGTTTAAATTTCGAGTGCTGAGAAAATGGACTGGATATTGGCATAGTCTTGACAAGCACTGGGGACTTTTTTATGTCGCTGTAAGGCTTGAAAGGGGAGTTTTGAGTGCTTTATATCTTTGGCTAAGCTTCGAGTTCAAACTTAGGCTCAACCAGTGGCATGTCGGCATCACCAGCTAAGATATATTGTAAAAACGAAGCAATTTGTTCATTACTAATCAAATTAGGATGAACATCAGCCCCCTCTTTCACCATTTCATTAAGCTACAATCCTTAGAAAATATGATTCTCATTATAAAGCTCAAACGGCTGATCAGTTTCGATAATAATATTCGATTTCTGATCATTCATCTGAATAGCGAGATCAGCGTTAGATTACACCTTCACAATCATGAACGGGATATTAATCCTCGATTAAAAATCCATGTCCTGCTGCTGCCCCTCCGCAGCATAATTTCGTTATACCAGTTTTTTTATGCAAATGTTCTAAGAGTGTGTTACCAATAATTCCTTACTTAGAGGATCAATTCTGAAAATTTCTATTTCTTCTTTTCCATTCTTTTCCGCGAGGCGGTAAGGATTTTCTAATATTATATATCGCGCTTACTTGCATTTTTATGCTTTTCTCGGAATCTTCTCTGATCTGCTGAAAGCCTTCAAAATGTATCTTATTTTTCAATTTCGTGATAATGTTGAGAGCTGTTAGCACGTTAAGCGCATCGTAGACTCTTCTCTGAATATTCTTAAAATCAGCTCTCTGGTGTAACATTTAACGACCTTACCATTTTCATACGTTTATAATCGTCGATGATTACATTTGCAATCTAATATTAACTGGCATCTGACTTACCTGAGTTCCCGTTGTGCCTTCATTCTCTTGTACCTCAGATAGAACTTTGTTTGACAGATAGACAAGCTTTTTATCGTGTCCATTTTTCTTTCGTTTGTATCCATTTGTAGTTGTAGTGCTGCCATTTAACAAACTGGTATAAGTTAGATGGAAGTCCTTACGTTGTCTATTCTAAACTGGCAATAGGGACTGAATGATTCGCTCTCTTGAGACCCAGAAAAGGAGACCCTGGCTCGAGGGAATCACTTGAACTGATAAATCAGTCGCCTTACTTAGATAACGATGGATGTATTGTGGGAATCTGAGGTTTTCTTTACTGCAGCATTTCCAGCTCAGAAGCCTTTGTCCGTCTTTAGTTCGTACTTCGGACTTGGTGATATAGAACAGATTTTGACATCTAACACTCGAAATCGAGTAAAATGTTATTTCAAAGCACCTACTGTCTTTATAAATAGGGATTGCGCTAATTATTATTATATACCTCGCTTATTCAATTTAAAATTAACTTCGTTAGTTTTTATGCAATTTATCTAATTGTGATATTTTTGATTGGGAGGTGGTGCTTTGCTTGAATGGATATTAGAAAGTGGCAATCTTCAAAGATTTGGGTTGAGAGGGATAGCATTCGCCAGATTTGTAATTTAAAGACTCCAAAAATACCAAGTTTTATAAAAATTAAAAAGTTAATGACTGACGAAATTATAAACGAATTGATTACGACGAATGATGTTCTGAGAGTGCAGGTTGAAACGTTTACAACGGAAGTTGAGAACGCCCAGAATAAACTTAAGATGATTCTAAAGTAGAATTAGTAGTTAACAAAAGTAAGTCCCATATCCTAATCTCCTCAGCAAGTGATTGATAAGGATATCAGAATTAAGACACTAGAAAGATTATGTGAAAACAACGGTATCTCAACAACAGGAACGTAATCTTCACCATAAAACCCCGTTGAAGAAGTCAAACAGCCTGCTCTAGTAGAAGCCGAACCTCCATAAACTACAGATCAAGCAGCATAGCCAGTCGAAGAAGTGCCTAAAAAATAGATTTCTAGTGCTGTTCAGCCTTTGGAAGGAGATGAAAGTGCAAAGGATATTGATATTGCTGTGCAAGATTGTTAGGTGTTGTCTAGCCCCGTGGAGGAAGATAGTAAATTAGTGGAGCCATAGCTATCTAGTAATAAAGTTGGAGATTAGAATAAAACTTAGCTAATTATTGAGTTTAGTCCAGGAGAAGACTTCGACATTGAAGAAGGTGATGAAGTCTTTATTATTGGGGAGTTTAATGGATGGGATCCTGAAAGCATGAAAGAATTCTAAAAAGGAAAATATAGATACACAAGAGACGCACCATCCGGCTTCAAATACCGATACCAATTCATAGTAAACTTCGAAACAGTGATTGATTACACTATGCCCTTCTCCGAATCTAAAATGGGCATGTTAACGAACACAACAGAAATCCCCTCCACCCAAGGTGCCGATATCGAAGAATCCAAAGGAGCCTTACCATCTCTCTCACACTTACCATCATACGTTGATCCAAACACATTAGCATTCGGAAATCAATGGGATGATAAAAACAATAAAGTAATTGACCCGAGATTAGTAGCATAGAAAAGTTTGTCAGTCATGAATGCGGATAGTAAACGATCTGATGGAAGTCCAGTTCTGCCACAAATTGAAGATCTTGAGCTTAAGAAAGCAGAGTCGATTAAGACTGCGACCTTTTAGATGATGCATAGAGCTACTTTGTTGCTGGAGAAGAAACCTTATCTTTAAGAAAGAATGGCTGATCCTAAAGCTACGTTGGAAGAAAAGTAGGAGATGGCGATATAACTTGATGAAACTAAAAAGGAATAGACGGAACTTTGTATTAGTCTTTCGGAACATTTCTTTAATAAGTATGTGTAGACTTATGCGGCTCCTCCTCTGGTTTATAAAGTGTAGGAATATAGAGCTTCGGATAATATGATTTTGCTTACTAGGTTTTTTGATGATTCTAATATTAAGCTTAATGGTGATAAGGCTTTTAGTACACATAACAAATGTCTTGACGCAACCGAATTCATGATGAGTTACTGGATGCTAACCGAAAACGAGCAAAAACAATTCCTCGAAAACGTAAACGACCTGAACATAATAGAAATATTTTACAAAGTTGAAGAGTTTGGTGATGAGGATGAAGTAGAATGTCTTCCAGTCGCAATGAAACCAGAACGACTGAGCATGGCACACTACGACATAAAATTCGATAAGACAAGCAAAAGGATTACAAATATTATCAATAGGAAATACGGTGCAATAATCTTCAAACAAACAAAAATCGATTCCGATGTAAACTTTATGTTCGGATCCCAACAAATGACAATCTACACATCAGAACACCAACAAAACATAATAAACATAGTTCACATTCAATTAGACGACATGGGAGATACAGTAAGCATCAAAGCAGAATACATGCAAGAAGGAACAGATGTAGGAGATTACACTAAAGATTCAAAAGAGAAAGATGCTGCTGGCCAAATCCTCCGCTACCTAATCCTAATAAAAGAAGACAAGATTTTCAAAGTTATGTATAACACTGGTGATGCCTTTATGGAAGTAAAATTCATCGAGCTCCGTTTCAAACTCGATCAATACGTGACCGTCTCAACTGGAGGTAATAAATTTGAATATGGGAAGATTACGTAAATTCCTGTATGTATGATTGCGAGTAAGGATAAAGATAAACTTAATCATCTTGTTGCTGGGTAGGTTAGAAATCCCATCCAAGGATTCAGCGACCAACGTTACTTCGAAAGACTTCCCGGCCACATCGATATCGAAATATTGTCTTTTGAGAAAGGATATCTGTTGCCACAACCCAACCCTGTCGCTTATCCAATATCATTTTGCAAAGATATGGAAGGTGAAGAACTAGCAATATTATAGTCGTTGTTAGAAGAAAAAGATCGAACAAAGCACAACTCATTGATGGATGCATTTAAAGCTCTCGAGCAAGAGTTAAGTGAATATGAAAAGAATGAGAAACCAAATGATTTAGAATCAGTCAATGCAGTTTTCACTAAAATCAAATCTAGCGAAGATACATTGCATTAAAAACCAATTTTTATGTTCTTCAGTAAAGTAGTTTTCACGATACTGTTCCTGTTCTTGTTTAGAAATAACAGAAAAGGCAT
>NVTG01000107.1 GCA_002401495.1 Candidatus Kaiserbacteria bacterium | reverse complement strand
CCTTCTTCCTTCCTGCTCTATGCTTCCTTCTCTTTGATGCTGAGCTCTTCCTTTCCCTGGCTCTATCTTCATCTCATCTATCTTCTTCTCTTTCTGCCCTGTTCTTCTAGTCTGTGTGCTCTCTTTCTCTTCTTCTCGAGTCCTCTTCTTCTTCTTTCCGTCTCTTAACCTTCCCTTTAACCCATAGTCTCATACCTCCTTGCCTCCACGACCTCCCCCGCACTACTCTCCTTCTCTTACCTTCTCTCATACTCTTCTCTTTCCTCTGTGGGGGTTGCCCTATCTCCATCTTTGTCTCCCTCCTCTTTCAGCTATCAACCAGTTGTGCCAGATACTACTATCGGTAACACCTCTCGCTGTGGCTCCTCGCTCTTCTCTTGCCCTCCTTGTTCACTCCTACTCTCTCACTCAGGCCTCCCTTCTGCCTCCTAACTCTACCTATTCCTCTCCTCCTTCTACCTACTCCTTGTCTCTACACGGGCTCGCACTCTACACCCTCACGCTTCTTCTGCCTATTGCTTATCCTCCTCTCCATCTCGGACCTCTCTCCTGCTACTCCTGCTACTCCCAAGATAACCCCACACTGACTAACGGCTCTCCCGCCCTCGCTTGCTCCTCCTTGCTGATCCCACCCATCTCTTCCTCTTCTCTCTTACTCCCTTCCCCCAAAAGAAACCTATTTTACCTTGTGGCAGCCATAAACGCATAGTCTCCCCTACTATCTGTTCATGAGTATTCACCTCTAACCCAACATCCTTCACCTCCTACGATCCCGTACGCAGCCTCTTCCCTTCACCCTCACCATCACATCCCTCTTTTCACTATCTTTATCTTTACTCCTTGCTGGGTCCTCGCTCCTTATCTCCTCTCTCTACTATTTCTCCCTCTTATACGGCCTCTCCTTTCTCCCTCGGCGGCTCACCTTTCTTCTCCTCTCTGCCCTCCTCGCCGCTCTACATACTGTCCGCCCGCGCTCCCCACTCTCTCCCCTCTCCTCTGTATACGCTAACGCGACGCACGGTTACAGTCAACAGATTGACTGTAGATCTCCCAATACTCTCCTACTTTAGTTCTCCCCTTTAACACCTTCTCAACCCTCTCCTTCATTCTCCTTACTCTTCTCTCCTGCTCCACGCTTGTCTGCTTCTCTCTCCTTTATTCCTTCTTCTCCTGTTCCTACTTCTCCTGCTTCCCTCCTTTACCTTCGCTTTGGTAGTTATCCTCATCCTCTGCCCTTTGCTCTCTGCTCAAGCCTTGTCCACGCCTCTCCTTTACTTTCTCTTCTTCTACTCACAGCTCTCACCCTGTCTACTCCTTGGCCTACTCATACTCCCCCTGTCTTGGCTTCTACCTCCTCCGTTCTCTTCTCTACGACATCTGCACCTCCTACTCATCCTTGTCTCCTTCACCCTAAGTGCCTATCTGTCACACTCTCTACTGTGTGTGCCTCCTTCCCTTCCCTCTCCTCTCTTGCTATTACTCTCTCCTACTCTATCTCACCCTTATACTCTCTTCTGATACTCCTTCTTCTTCTCTGCTACCAACTCTCTCTTATATCCTCTCCTCTCCACTCTCTCCTTCCGATCACCCTTCTCCTTCCCTCACACTCCTTCGTCTGCTCATTCCCTCCTACTGTATACTCCTTATGGTCTTCCTCCCTGCGTCTCTCACTCTCGCGGTTAGAGTTCTCTCTACTACACACGTCATGACCCTCTCTTATCTACCTATGACGCTCCCTGCTCTGCCTCAGCCTAGCACCCCGAGTCCATGACACCGCCTACTATCATCCCTCTGTTCGCAACCCCCTCCCTTGTCAGCTCTGCTCACCTGGGAGTCATGTCCTCCTACCTTGCCTTCTCCTTCCTCACCCTCTATTCCCTCGACTCCATCACCCACAGCCCTTACCTTGTTCACTCAAGACCCCATTACCCTCCATGCCCTCTCCACCTTCATCCTTCCTCCTAAGTACACGTCCCTTTTCTCAATCTCTTTCCTGCTCTACTCCACACTCTCCTTCCTCTTACTCTCTGGTGCACATGCCTCTCATACTCCATCGCTCGCTCTGTCCAGCTCTACTCTCTACTCTCTCACCTCGCAACTCTCTAATACTCTCTTCTGTTCTTTACTCTTCTCCTTCTACTCTTAGCTGACCCTTTAACATTGGCTCTCAGGCTGCTCTTATCCTTGGTAGCCAGCTCCTCACTGGTCTGCTTCTCTTCTCCTGCTACTCTTCTGCTCTTCCTTTCCTCTCCATTGAACTCATCATGCGTGATCTCTCTTCTGGCTTTGCTGTTCGTCTCATTCATGCTACTGGTGCTTCTTGGTTCATGCTCTAGACTTACCTTCACCTTGCTCGTCACTTCTTCTATTCCCCTCTTCTTCTTTCCTCTTTGCCTCTTCTTCTTACTGGTTCTCTTCTTCTTATCCTCCTTTATGGTGCTGCTTTCACTGGTTATGTTTGCCTCTAGTCTCAGATGAGTTTCTAAGCTCTTGTTGTCATTACTTCTATGCTCACTGTCATTCCTGCTCTTGGTCCTGATCTTCTCTTCATCTTCTAGTCTTCCTCCTCACCTTCTCTTCGTACTCTCCAGCGTATCCTTCTTCTCCATTTCCTCCTTCCTTTCGCTACTCTTGGCCTCACCCTTGCTCATCTTGCCTTCCTCCATCTTGACCAGTCATCTGCTAAGCTCTTCCTCCTTCCTTCCCTTCTTAACTCACTGCCTCTTAACCCTATCGCTGCTGCTCGTGACTTCTCTCTTGCCTCATTCTCCTTCTCCCTTCTTCTCCTTGCCTCTCTTTGCTTCCCTGTTGTCTTCTCCCACGCTGATAACTATATCCCTTGTAACCCTGCTCAGACTCCTCCTCATATTGTCCCCGAATAGTACTTCCTTCTCCTCTACTCCATCCTCCGCTCCATTCCTTCCAAGCCCATCGGTATGGCTCTCCTTGTTCTTCTTCTCTTCTCTCTGCTTCTTCTCTTCACCTTCTTCCAGAACGTTATCCTTCCTCCCATCTCCTTTGCTAGTGCTCCTCGTGCTCTTCCTGCCTTCTTTGCTCTGTCTCTAGTCGCTCCTTCTACCAACATCCTCATCCGTCTTCTCTCCCCTATTATTCCTCTCCTCAACCTTCATCTTCCTCCTTTATCCTGCACCACCAATCCCTGCTCCTGATCCACATCACCACACTCTAATCCTCCACCTTTTATCTAGCCTTTTCCTTCTTCGCCCTATTTACTTCTCTAGCTTTTTGCCTCTGTGTTCTTGAATGTCTCTCTAATTTATCCTTTCCTAATCCCATGCTTAGCCCTGTCCTGTGCGCCTCTCTTTTCCATGCCTTTGGTTCCCCTATTTTTCTTCCATTTTTTCCTTCCGACCCTTCTCCGCTCTCTGTGTTTTTCCTTGTCGTTCCCCTCTGAACCCTTACCATTATACTGCCTGATTATCCACTCTTCCCTTGCCCAGCCCTTATATAATATCTGTCCTCACCCAACCCTCACCCTTGCCGCTTCCCCTGAAATCCATCCGATTTTCAAACCCAGACACTCTTGTTTTTTCCTCCCATAAACTTTCTGGCCGGCCAAGACGCAAAACTAGTATAAATCTGCCTAACGCATCAGGTGTATTATAGCCATCACCCTCCTTTATCCTGCCTAGCTATTCTGCCTATTTCTCCACCACTCCCTTCATCCAACCTACTGTTTTCTATACGCTTTTTTCTCCCCTCGCCCATTATTCCCACCTAGTTTTTAAGCCTCATCTCCCCATCATCTCCTTCTAAGTCACCTAGCTAAATGCCTCCCGAACCCATCCTCCGCCCTGCCCTTTTCCCTCAAATCTTTCCAATTTTCAAACTCAGACACTCTTGTGATTTACCTCCATCTACTTTCATAGACCTAAACCCTTGTACCCCTCCGAAATACACCCTGTAAACACAGCCTATAAACCCATCATCACTCCTTCATCCTGCCTATCAATTCTCACTATTCCCCCATCACCATCACCATCCGACCCACTGATCCCTGTACTGCTTTTTCTTCCTTTGCCCTCTATTCCTTCCTAATTCTCTAGCCTCATTTCCCCATCATCTCCTTCTAAGTCACCTAGCTAAATGCCTCCCGAACCCATCATCCGCCCTGCCCTTTTCCCTGAAATCTTTCCAATTTTCAAACCCAGACACTCTTGTGATTTACCTCCATATACTTTCATAGACCTAAACCCTTGCACCTCACCGAAACACACCCTGAAAACACAGCCTGTAAACCCATCACCTCGCCTTTAATCCTCCACCAAAACACTACCCTAAACCCTTGACCTTGCCTCTGCCCTGCCTATAATCCTCTTACCTTAACCCATCCTCCCTCAATCTCACCCCTAGTTCTCTGCTCTGCTTGTCTCTCTCTCTCCCTTATAATTTTTCTGCCTTTTTCTATGTCACTTTTCCACTCTCTCTCCCTCTTTCTCACCTATCTTTCAATGTCACTTATCAACCCTCTCCCTATACTTTGCACCTATCTTCCGCTGTCACTCTTCGACCTACTCCTTCTTCATCTCATCCTCTCTTCTTCTTTCTTTCTTCTATCTTCTTCTTCCTCCCACCTTATCACCTCAGCTTAATAATCATAATTCATCCTCCCCAATAACATGCTAATCTTGTCTTGTCCTTCTCCACGTCTGTAGAGAATTACTAGACCTGTACCGGCCTCTGTTAACGTACCCTATATCGTAAGGAGAAAACAGCAAACAGCACTAATTACAAAACCTGCCATAGCTAAACCACCACACAACAGACCGTATATCCCCTCGAGGATGTAGCACAGTGTGTGGTGTCAATCTCCCAACCCACCCCAAGGCTCAGCTGCATACACCGAACAAAGTAAGTGTATCTAGTAGCTTTGTCAGTCGGGGAAAGTGGAGGTTAGTCACGCCTTCCGTGTCGAAACTCCTTATCAATATGCTCTAGTCCTTCTCTGTAGACTAAGTATGTTGGTGAGTAGCTAGATACGGGTGGTATCGGCCGGAGGTACCCTGTAGTGGGGTATGTCCGCATAACGACGTCTTTCAATTTTTGTACGTTCTAGTCGTAAAACAGTAACATATTTTATAGAGATACACTTAACTCTGTTATCGCTTATTTAACCACGCAACACCCACAAGATCCACTCTTGATACATCCACTCTCACTATCCTCTCTCATGTTTTCACCCACTATCCCCCATATACTCCCCCATTATTTCTCACCCCGAACCCATCAGTACCTGCACCACCACCCCACCATCTTATACTCTTTTCCTGCATACCCCTTTAGTTTGTCCCCATGTTTTCAAGGTCGATCTTTTGAGTGTTGCGCGTGTTTTTTAA
>NVTG01000106.1 GCA_002401495.1 Candidatus Kaiserbacteria bacterium | reverse complement strand
GGGTGGTCCTCACAGTTGGGGCCACCTGCGAAAGCGGGAGGTGCAAAGAGTGCAAGTACTGCGATCATTTTTACTGGAAATGGCATAGACATTTTTTCTCCTTTTTGATTGTTCGTACAAACAGTTTCGGAACAAAGAAGTGATGAAATGTCAGGTTTGCCAAAGTTTTACGTCAGGTCTTTGCAAACTTATTCTGCAAACTTAAAACGGTAACCAACGCCTCGAATGGTTTCAAAGAAAGAGCTGGAAATTTTCTGTCGCAGTTGCAAGATGTGGGTGTCGACCGTACGGGTGGTCGGGAAATTTTCATAACCCCAGACCTTGTTCAGTATTTCGTCGCGGGAGAAAACGCGTTCGGGTTCAGAGGCTAAAAGTAATAAGAGTTCGTATTCCAGTTTGGTCAGGTCGAGTGATTTCATCATGTGAATAACTTTGCGGGACCTGGGCTCAATACTCAGCTCGCCAATTTTGATCACAGTGGAAGTGTCTTTTTCAGCTGTAGGAGGCTCTGTCGTTTGGCTACGTAGTTGGGCCCTGACTCTTGCCAGTAGTTCACGGGGTTCGAAGGGTTTTGTTAGATAGTCGTTGGCTCCGGCCTCGAGGCCGAGGATCTTGTCTATCAGGTCAGCCTTTGCAGTTAACATGATAATTGGAAGTAAATGACCTTTGGCCCTTAATATGGACATGGCGTCGATGCCTTGCCCATCGGGAAGGCGCCAGTCGAGAACGATCAGATCAGCTTGTTTGGCCTCGGATTCGATATTGGCAAGACTCGAGATACAGAAGACGGTGTAGTTTTCGTCAGAGAACAGCTCGCGAAGCGAGTTGAGTAGGCCAGGATCATCTTCAACAATTAGGATTCGTTTCTTGGGTTGCTGCATAGAGGAGTCCTTTGCGCTCAAGTCTTCAGTGTCAGAGTGAAAATCGTTGGATTGGGAGTAAATGTTAACTGGCCGTTCATTTCTTTGACGATTTTTTTGACCAAGTTGAGGCCGAGTCCCATGCCTTGGCTGTTTCTACCTTTGAAGAACGGTTCGGTCATTTTCTTGATGTCCACAGAAACACTGTGGCCTGCATCTTTCACCGAAATAGAAACTGTTTCAGCAGTGGTCATTTTGATGCTGAGGTGAATGGGGGAGGCTCCATGTTGTCTAGCGTTTGCGAGTAAGTTTTTAATACACAGCCCAAGCCAATAGCTATCGGCCTGAATGGATCGGTCGTTTTGTAAGCCCTGAAAAAAGACCTCGGCTGGAATCTTTCTGGAGAGGTCAGCTGACAGGGTTGTTGAAAGATCCGTGTACGACTGCACAAAATCATTGATCGAGGGGATCAATTCTGGTTTGAGGTCGATCACCCTATCGGACCGTCCGATGCTCAGATACTGTTTAGTTTCTTCAGCTAGGCGTTGCAGTCGATAAACATCACTGGCGATTATCGGAGAGATTTCTTGAACCTCGGCTGGTAAATCAGAGTACATTTTGTTGAGTCGATCAATTTGTAAAATGAGGTTGGTAACTGGCGTGCGGAATTCATGGCTAAGAACCTCAAGTGCAAATCGTCGTTTTTCGCTCTCAAGCTTTTCTCGTTTGATTGTTTTGATTAAAACCCAAAGTAAAGAAGTGACGAGCCCAATTAACCCCAAAAGTAGAACTTGTGAGGTCGTTCCGAGAGAGCTCACTGTAGATGTGAGGTCTCGCTTCCAGCACAGGCTGCCCTGTTTATAGAGACAATTTTCAGCTAAAGTACTGGTTTCGATGAAGTAAGATTTGCCGCTGAGGAAGTTTGATAACGAAGTGAGCTCATAAACAAAATAGTCGGGTGCAAAAAAACGGCGTTCGGGGTGCCACCTGAAGAGAATATTGTTTGAAGTTTGGACTGCCTCATTGCCTCGTAAAATTTCAAGCAGTTTTTGTTCTGGCAACCGGGTTAGAAATGTAAAGTCGGAGTTTAGCTCGACCTCATCGAAGTCCACTTTGGAGAGTTCTGTAATATGAAAAGCAGTGATGTTTTCCATCAGCCATGTGGCGTCTGTGTACTTGGGATCACCCGAACTGTAGGCAAGGTAGGCGTAGCTATTTCCCGATGCATCCATTATGTTGCCGCCGTCAAAAAAATCGTCGGGCAAGGCGCCGCTAATAATTCCGCAGTTGGTCCAATTCCAAGTGTTTTCTTTAATGGAATTACCTGATCGCCTCAGTATTTTGCGGTACTTGGCACAGCGCAGGGACTGCGATGCGAATCTTCCCAGTGGCCAATTTCTGGGTAGCTGATATGAGAGTGCCGATGCGAGACTGTCGGGGTAAAGTTTTCGAAAATTGAGAATGGTCTGTGGAGCCGTCTTTGCGCGGTACTCTTTCAGCAGTCCGCGAATCAGAATCAGGTCCTCGGGGCCGACCTGGCGGGAGCGCTGCAGATGAAAAACCATCGATGCTGCAGAAATGGCCAGCAGTGCGGCTAGTGAAATGAGTAGGTAGTAGGCTCGCATAGACTAAAAATATAGGCTCAAAGTCCGGGCATTGTCAGGTCTGTGTCAGGATTGTTCGAAAACTAGTTTTCAGGGCGGGTTTGTTTGCAGGTGAGCTGTCGGTGAACGAGATCGCTGTGATGCAGGGCGAAGGCTGCGTTCTTTTTTCGCGACTCCGGAGTAGAGTTCTCCGGAGAGACAACATTTTCATTAAATTAGAGTTGTTATTTATTTATGGCACCGATCTCGACAACTCCACCGACGGAACTACATCTGGTGTAAAACACGAGCTTTGCCAATAACTCTTCTCGCTCGAGATTTCTGTTAATCGTGCAAAACCGAACGGCCTTTTTATTTATGATAGCGAGACTGCCATCGGCCGGGTTCACACAGAAGTGAGTTCCCATGCCGCAGAATGCGTCGGCTGAGGCATTTGCTCCGCTGAGTAAAAGTGCGAGTAGAATAAAGCTGCTTATTTTTTTCATTTCCGATCTCCTGTAGATTGTGACTTTAAAACTGGCCGCAACCTAAGCCACCGGCCGGAAAGTTTAAAGTTTTTATTACTTGTCGTTTCATTTTGCGGACGCTGATGCGTACATTATGTGAACTCTTGATGAGGTCGATTTAGATGCGCAAGTGTTTGGAAGTATTGAATTTAGTATTGAAAAAAATTCAGTCTTGAGAAATAGTCCAGGGCGAAAGAGCGACCGTGTTAGGGTGCCGAGGTTGTAGCGACGAGGAGGTTGAGTTGAAACTTTTTATTACATGGATCACGTTTTTGACTGTTGTTTTTTTAGGGGTGCTGGGCCAAGCAGATCTTGATGAACATACACCGGTAGATAATGTTTTAGCCTGCCATCAAAATTCGATTTTCCCGCGTTATATTATCAGTTTTGGTACGGCAGCAGATGCCGAGGATGTTCGAAAGATTGAAAGTGTCTTAGAAGAGCTTCTTGCTGAAGGCAAGATTACTATTTTTCTAACTTCAGAATTGGACGAACCTAAAATCGTCGGATTTCTACCAACAAGGGGCGCGAAAGAGGAAGTCGTCGAGAGAGTTCGGCTAATGGTTGAATGGATTAGGGGAAATCCAAACATCTGGATGCGCTGTACAGTGGACAAGGGCGGATTCACGGAGGCGAACTAAGGTGCGAACTGAGGCTTTAGCTCGACTCGAACAGAGATTAAAAGAGCTTTCGATCTATGAACAGAATTATCGCAGCTTTTTATTGAGCTACTTCATGGTTTTAAAAGAACTGAAGCTCCCGTATGGCTATGCCAGTTTTGCTCGCAAGGCCGATTTAAAATCTCGCAGCTTTCCTCGTGAGGTGATCACTGGACGGCGTAATCTATCGCAGAGTTCTTTGAGAAAATTTGAGTCGGCAATGAACCTCAAGGGCGACACTTCGATGGTTTTTCGCCTTCTGGTTTTTCAAGAACATATAGAGCTAGCTCCGGTCAAGTCGACAGAGAAATCGATAGCAAAAGATCTTGATCGAGCACGCGAGCGAATTCGCAAAGCGGGTTTTGCCCAGGGCATGCTGCTCACAGACGATTTGACATCACGTTTAGCTTTTCGTTTTGCCTATGCCGCCTTAGATGAGGGCGTCAGTGAAAATGATGGTGGAACTTCAATTGAAGAAGTGAGGTCTAAGGTAGGAATGGGAGCGTATCAGTGTCGCCGCGTTGTTGAGAAGATGTGTGATGACGGCATAATTGGCTGGAACTCTAGCCGAGATCGTTTCTTTCTTAAGGATCGCCACCCAATTTTTCATTCGCTCAAGCAAGATGAGAATCGATTCCAAGATTTTTATGAGGTGGTTTTAAAGAGCTTTGGCAGGTTAGCTAATGAAGACATGGCTCAAAGTGAGGCGCTGTTTTTTTCGTCGAGCGTGTCGGTCAATTCGCGCGATCTTCCGCAATTAAAAGATGAACTTCGCGACCTAGTCACGCGTTATGCAGATCAAATCGAGGATGCCTCTGGAGATACGATAGTGAACATTTCTTTAGGTATGGCTCGCTCCTCTGAGATTATTCGAATGGTGGAATAACTTCCCTTCGCGTGGTGTCGGAGCTGACTAAATGGAAGAGAGAAAAATGTTCGGGTTGAGTATATTGTATTTGACGTCCGAAATTCGGAGCAAAGGGGATCTCTGAGAGAATAGTTTACATTTTTAGGACTTTATTTGCAGCCCTCAAAACTATTATTTACATCTCTGGGGCTTTAGAGTAGTTTTCCGCGCTATGGTTGATACCAAAAAATCGGCAGAGCTTCCCGTGACTCAGAAAATGCTGAACGCGACAAGAAACGAGCTTAAAAGCGAGTTTGCATCTGTTTTTTTGAAAATCGATGCGGTTAATAAGAAAGTCGATGCTGTGGACAAGAAAGTCGACGCTCTAAAAGACGAAATGAACTCACGTTTTTCTCAATCGGACTCAAAATTGGAGAAGGTTCTCGCTGCGATTCATCGCATGACAGCACTTGTTGAGGAACAGGACAATCGCAACAAATATGTTCTTGATGGCTACGCTGTTTTGAATGCCCGAATGGATCGACTGGAACAGTCGGAGAATTGACCTAGGCTTCACTTGCTATGTGGAACAAGAAATATGTAGATCGAAAAAGAAAAACTAAAACACCTTGCGTGGGCTGCGGTTTGCCTGAACGTTTATGCATTTGTTCGGAGCTCAAAACTTTAGACCTAAAAACGCGACTCACTCTAGTAATCCACAGGCGCGAAGTTCAGAAAACAACAAATACAGGAATGCTGGCGATCAAAATTTTGAGCAATAGCGAGATGATTGTTCGAGCAGAAATCGGCAAGCCCATCAATTTGTCCAAATTGTTCGAGCGTGTTTTTTATCCAAAGGGATCCGGTTTCGGGTTTTGTAGAATC
>NVTG01000105.1 GCA_002401495.1 Candidatus Kaiserbacteria bacterium | reverse complement strand
CATCAAGAACAGTATTCATGTTTTCTATCCAAATAGCATCCACAGGACCATCAAAAATAATCCATTTCCTATCTGGACTTTAGGACTCGGCACAATTTCTGATTTTGATAGCTAACACTCCATCAGTCCATTCATGAGTGTCTGGGTCGAATCTTCCATAAAGCTATTCTTGTTAAATTGATTTTGGGTTAATGTAGTGAGTCAAAACGTTAACAAATGCAGGATCATTTTTGATCTGAGACATTGCTCTTTATAAGGTTTTTGTAACTTTAGACTTTCCTGAGTAAGAAAACCCAACCATCATGAGTCCATGCCTCACCATAATAGTCTCAAAAAGTTCGATACATTTCTTTAAGAATTCATCTTTTGGTTATAAATTTTAGAAAATACACGCTTCAGTAAGTGCCGACAACAACATATCATAATCGGGTTTGGGAACTTCTAGACCTGGGAACAAATCAGATGTAATACCTTTGAATAATGGAATATCATTCGAAGTAAATTTTGGCAAGTTTACATCATAAAGAGCTCTCATAGCAATTAGATCTTCAGGCTAATCAGAAAGCTTTCTTCTTAAATTACCACAAGCAGTTAAAATAGCTTTCAAGGCACGCATTCCGAAATCATAATGATCTTAAGAAGATAATTATTCTGATGAAAGTCTCAATGAAGCAACAACTTTAACGGAAATTGAGCTGGCACTCGAGAAACCGAAAGAATACAATTCTATTTCTGCAATGAGATTGTAATCAGGCACCATCATAGCACAAGGTCTGAATAGTGCTTTCAGGTTGTCAGGTAATTCCGATCTTCCAGCGTAGCCAGGATTCATTGTGATATTCACAGCACAAGCTCTGTTTATTCTGATTTCTGTTCCTTCAAATACAAATTTGTTAACTTTTATGTTCGCAACTGCTTGCTGGATTGTTAGAATTTGTTGTGCAATGACGGAGAGCACTTCTAAATCGATTCTGTTGAATTCATCAAAGCAGCACCATGCTCCAGAAGATGCTAACCCTTTGAAAAATTTAGCCATAGCAAGATAATCTAGCCCATCAGAACAATTGAACACGACGCATTGCACGGCCAGTGCTTTAGCGAGATCTTTGACAGATTCAGTTTTTCCTGTACCGGCAGGACCCTCAGGTGCTCCACCATAATTCAAATACTTTGCTCCCATTAAAGTTCGATAACATCTATCTGTCAATGGCGTAATAACTAATCTAAGTGAATTACCTAAATATTCATATCCGTAATCAAGTACAGAAGTGACCATTTTAACTCTAAGAGTATCCTTTTCTTCCCAATAATATCGCAGTTAAGCCATCCAGTCAAATTCATCAACATTGTTGACTTTCTTCTCGATCAGATCTCTAACGACACCTCTGGCATGGACATCGATAACAACCATGGCTTTTAACGTTGTTCTGTTTTAATTTGTCAAGTCAGTTCTAACTAATATGACAATATCTTCAATTTACTAATTCAAAAGCTTTTCGTAGTCAACAAGTGTTCCTGCAGAAATTGCATCTTCAACTCCAATCGTCCAGTCAATTTGATTTACAGCCAAGGTAATTTGTCCAGGCCAATTTAGAACCCAAACAGTTCTCTTTGTCTCTCCATAATCTTTTAATGAGTCTTTGCATGCTCTTTTTAAAGTACCTCTCATTTGCGCCTCAACATCAAGAAGCCATTTTTCGACATTACCTTTTTTGTCTCCTTCATTCACATCAATCTTTTTATCGTATTCAATACGTTCGTCCTCTGCTGAGATCATTCCGAAAACTTCATCTTTATCATTAAACATTAGCGACTGGATTCCTTCGAAGCATTTGTCCATATGCGGCTGTACTGCCTGAGGTTCTTTTGTCTGAGCCAAAATCATAAGCAAATCATCATTTGCTAAAAAGTAGAATCTTGGGAATACTTGTCGTTTTTCTTCAAGGTAGTCATTCAATTGCTTTTGAATATCATCAAGCTTTTTATTGGCCTCATCAAATTAATTTTTGACATTTTCTTAATCTGAAAGTGCTATAATACCTGAATCCGTTTAAACAGCATCCATAGTTGTTCTCCAGACAAGATCCACAGCTTTGAAATTATTTCCTTCAGTTGGCATTTGCTTATGAATGTCTTCTGAAGCAAAAATTGGTTCTAAATACATCCAACCTCTTTAGCATTTCCCAATAGCTTCAATTAATTCTGAAATATCCATTAATTTCTTCTCCCAATTCTTGCTCTCTGTTCTTAATTTACCTTTCATGTAAGCAGAACCAAGCATGGCTTAGAGTTACACAATTTAATCATCCAGCTTAGCATTAATATCATCGTATCCTTTGAGCACAAAGGTAGCAGATTTGTGAGGGAAAGCTTCAACTTTAAAGTCCTTCATCTCTTCTTTCATTAAATTGAGTTTAATCTTCAATGAATGCTTCTTTTCTGCTCTCATAGTAACTTCTTCAATTTCTTCGATGTACTTCATAAAGTTCCAGCCTATCATTTGTTGAAGTTTTAAATCCTCATTTCTTTCAAGTTCAGGTTGACCTACAATTTATCTAATATCCTCCCAATCTTCTTCGAGAATAGCTTCAGAACGGAGGTTTCTAATTAAGGGAACTTGTTGATTAAATTTTTCTACAATAGCTCTCAACTCAATAGCAACATTGGCACTTTCAGGATAATCTTCACTTAATTTCTTATTAAGAACATGGCATTTCTAGAGCCACTCAGAAACGGATTTTTCGATTTCGTTAGCATTTAATTTAATGAAAGAATTTTCTTTCCAATCTTGGATTGATCCTGTGGCATCAAATGCTGTAGTTGTTAAATCATAAAACATTTTAAATTCTTCTTCCAAGGCCTTCAAATCTGGGTACTCAGAGAGATTTTGAGCGAACAATTGTTCACGATCATTAAATTGTTAGATTTGATCATTTGCCTTTAAAAGTTCTTCTTGCAGTTGATAGGCTTCAGTCGAGTATTCTTTGACCACAGTCAAGTCATTAAATTACTTAATCTTGTCGAATTTCTATTAGAAATTTTCAATGTTTTTGATGAATCTCTCTTTGTCTTGATCCAACTTTGACATGAAAGTAATTTCTTTGCCTTAGATAGTCGAAGAACCATCAGTGAGTGCAGCTTAGATTTCCAGATGCCAGTAAAGCAGTTACCAGAATTTGTGCACTTCTTTGTCATCGTAATAGAACTAATAGTCTTCAAGTATCAAGAGATGTTTTTTAATGAGTAAAAATTCATCTTCAAGTTCTTTCTCTTTGGCAGGAGCATCTTTGATGAAGTCTCTAATTTCGACAAGCTCTCTTTCATCTTTTGGGTCTGTTTGAATCTTTTTATTCATTTATGTGTACGTCTCATCGATTCGTTCAACACTGTTAATACAATATTTTGCGATAGCTTTCAATATTTCTTCTTTCAGTTTGTTCACTTTATCACCTAGCTCCTTCTTCATTTTTCCAGCCATCACTCTAAAGATTGGGAATTCAACGATTCCGTTCGACAAATTCATGATTTTGTCATGAGCTTCGTCATATTCGGCAAGTTTTGCTCTTAGCTCTTCAATAGTAGCCTGCTCTTCTCCTCCGAAAAGGTCTTTCACTAACTTTGTTTTTGAGGTTTTCGCTACAAATTCAAATTCTTTGTAAGTATCCAATAGTGCCAATGGAGCTATGATGTTTTCTTCAAGCATATTTGAAACCTTATCTAATGCATCTTGAAACCATGGGAAATTTAAATCTAATTTGAAATTTGGATACTCATTTGTATCTAAGAAAGGCATTAAATCATGCTCTAAAACTGAAACCAAATTTGTGGAATCAATCATTTCGTTGAAAGCATTTTTGAAGAATTTACAACACTCGTCAATGGTTGGCCTGAAATCAATTTTCTCAGTTTCATCCTTTTTATCTGGAGAATCTTTCTCTTTGGCTCCTTTTCTACCTTTACCTTTTGATGGTTTTGACATATGAATATGAATGATTACCATTGGTGCTTTTTAAGCTTTCCAAAGTTCGTCTACCTTTGGATTTGTGAAGTCTTTAATAAATGAAACCCAGTCGTCAATTGAAAGTTTTACGAACTCTCTTAGATAAGTATTCATAATCAATTCGAATCTAGTAATGATTCTCTTTAATGGGCTCCTTTCGTAGAGTTCAGTATTCCCTTCAAAGAAATTATGGTTGTTTTTCAGTTATTCCTAGATATCCCCTACAAGATATTCTCTCCATTGTATCAGCATATTTTAACGGCATGACTGGTGATGAGAAGCCTAAATCTTCTTAAGATCATCTAACTCTCTTGGCAGCTTTAGAGAAACTTTGTCTGTACGCATATATCGATTATCTTAAAAATCGATGCATTTTCCAGCAAAGTTCTTGGTCATTGAGACAAGATTGTGGTCAGAGGACCAATGGAGTCTTATTACTTCTTCCAATACTTGGTTGAATGGGAACTTAGTGGGCATCATGACGACTCCATAGTAGGGAGCAGTTCTTCTTTGGATTCTCAATGGAATCTTTTTCTGGAGATACATTGCATGAGAGTTAGGATCTGTCATGTCTTTCAAGATGATGCACTTTTTCATTTATCTGCAATATTCTTCTTCAACTATTCTCATCAAGTGTTTGAACGTGTTATAAACTTTATCAGCTTCAAACTTATCCTTTTCTCTTATGCATTTGGATAAAAAGTTGTATCTTCTTTCTTTGGACAATACTGAAACCTTTTCTGCAGGAATAGAGTCCACCAGAGCTGTAAATCTCTGCTCAGCCTCTACAATGGTTTGTCGATGTTTGCATTGATTCACTCTTTTCTTGAAAGTTTCAGGGTCTTCTGACAAAAAGAGCAGTGAAAGTCGAGTGACAAATTTAATTTGATTGGTGTGAGATACCACTACTTTCCACTTCTTCTGTTTGTAATCATAGTCAATGACTCTCACTGGTTTCCAAACATAATCATTTCCTTCAAAAACTGGACTTAAAGCATGAGCTTCCATGGGTCTGTTATGACAATAATCAAGCCATTCTGTGATACTTTTTTCCTCATCCCAGGTATCAAATCTGGTCAGTGCCTTAGTGCTTGGTAAGTTGGGATCTGAAAAGATCTCATATTCTCCTTCCAAAAGTTTCAAACCTTCATTGGTTTGAGCGTCAGTGTTAGTTGTTTCATGCTCGTGGATGAAAGTCTTTTCTCTCTGTACGTTCAAATGTTTTTTGATAACCTTGGCATGTCTTGCTGGCAGACCCTAGACTTTGAGGGATTATAACTTACTTTTACTTAATCAAGATATTCTTTGTGAGTAGCTTCATGTATCCATGGATTCACAACTTTGATGTCTTTTGGTTTCAACATC
>NVTG01000104.1 GCA_002401495.1 Candidatus Kaiserbacteria bacterium | reverse complement strand
TTTTCAATGTTTAAATTTTTACAAGCTTCAACCATGGCTTGTGTTGCATAAAAATCAGACACAGCAGGGTAGCTTAGTGGTGCAAAGTGTTGGCTTGCACCGTCTAAACGTACCGACGCTTGGCTAATTAAAATTTCACCTTCATTAATTGGCACATCTACCCGCTGACCATCATCCATGACCTTCAACAGCATATCCCCTTCCAATTGGTAGAAGAATTCTTCAACTGTATCCGCAGTGACTATCCCCAAAAAGTTAGATCGACATCTTACTTACAAATGTTTTTGAGTTTGGATTCGTAGTTTTCAGAAGAGGTCTTTTCTACTCGCGATGAGTACCAGAAACACCACGATGTCTCGAGTTTGTGTATGTCTGAAGAATGGAATGATCCGCCAAATGAAGAGTCAGCGCCGTGAGATAAATTGAGTCGAGATTCTTCTTCACTCAAAATGCTGTTTTCGCTTGAGGTGTTCATTATCTTTTAATTTAAAATATGAGATTAATAAAATAATTAACCAATTTCACCATCATTCTTTGTTTTTTGGTATTTCAGCAGGAGCGTCATCATCCAATAGCTTTTCCATCATAATTTTAAACTCGGCAAATGATATTTCACCATCTCCGTTGACATCCACTTCTAATACTATATCATCCCAAATTTTGCTGTCTATTGCTTTCCCAACTCCTAACACATCTCTTACTTCATCTGCTGATATTGTGCCGGAACCATCCTAATCAAACAGTCTGAAGGCTGCTTCTAGCTTTTCATTTGATAAAAGTTTTTTCTTATTAATTGTGGCAACAACCCATTCTACGAAATCAGCCATAACCTTACCAGAATATTCAATTTCACCAGACCCATCAGCATCAGCTATTGCCATAATTCTATCAACTTCTTCTTCAGCCATATCTCCCAGAATTTCTCTGTATCCATCAACGAGCTCGTTACGTTACAACTTTCCATCAGCATTTTTATCGAGGGCTTTAAAAGCTTTTTGCAATTCCTACAAGTCATCCTTTGAGGCAAGCTAGCTGACAATAAAAGTAATTGCAGCTTGCTGGAGTTTTTGTTCCGCCTTAAGATATAAGGGAGATAAACTTACTCTAAATGTTTATAAGTTTTTCAATGCATTCAGGGTTGCTTTACCGTCGTGCTTCTCCTTCACCTTTTTAATTATCCAAGGATGTTAGATAGCCTGGGATGCAGATATTCTTTTGCTAGGCTCGTATGTGAGCATTCTTTTTATCATATCAATGGCTTCTTTTGAAATGCCTTTCCAATCAGGACCTTGGTTTCATAAATTCGAATTACCTTACCTGTGAGAGTATATGTACCAATTCTAACTTTTCTTACGATCTCTTTGTCATCTCTGCCATCAAATGGAGGTTTTCCAGATAATAAAATATAGAGGATAACGCCTATACTCCAAATATCACATTTGGCATCATATGTCGTAGTTATGACTTCAGGAGCTATATAATAAGCTGTTCCATAAGTTTTATTCATTTTTTTATCTGGATCAAATTTTTAAGAGGTACCAAAGTCAATAACTTTAATCGAATTATTGTTCTTTGAATCTATCAGTAAATTTTCTGGTTTTAAGTCTCTAACAAACAAATAAAAGGATTCTCTTACCGATGAACAATATTCTACTGATGACAATACGATATAGCGGAGAGGACTTGCTTAATAATGTTTGCCGCGTCGCTTTCTGAAAAAGAGGTACGTTTTGTTATCTCTTCAAATAATTCTCCTCCTGTGCATAATCTGACAGGTTAAATAAGAATACCTACTCAGTGACAAGATAAAATCTTTTATCATCTTGAAAAATTTCGTAGAGTCGGACAATATTTGGGTGATCCTCAATGGTTAAATATTAGCTTACCAAATGTTTCAGAATCTCGATCTCAGCAAAAAACCTCTCTTTTTCATTCGCGTCGAGGGCATCTTTTCTCATAATTTTCACCGCTCTGACCGCCCCTGTCTTTTTATTTACACATTTCCTCACTTCTCCAAATGCTCCTATTAAAGTTTAATGATTTTCATACCTTGTCCAAGTGCTGATCCAATTTAATAAAAATCTCTGAAACGACCTACATTTTCCACTATGAAATCACTCTATTGTACAACAAGTTGTTTAGCTTGTTTAATTTAGGTGTCAGGAATATGACCCTTCTTGATTTAGCAAAAAAACTTACTCGTCCATTTGAAACCATGTCCCCTGGTGTTTTTCCATTTGCCATGCAAACTCCCATTTAATCTTATTATATTTAATAACGAAAATGGCTCATTTAACTACTTCTTATGATCTCGATCCAAGAAATTCTAAATTTCTTTAAGATCAGGAATTGAACTCTGCGCAGTAAGTTAACTTGAATTAATGATTGCCAATGTTAATGGCTTTTAGACGACGCCATGGTCTTTTTTCAAATCCAATCGGTTTAGCAGTTGGTGACCCTTCATACTATATTAAATCTGATTGTAAGAGTTTCCTATCTAATTTATCAGTCAAAAAAGAGGATGGCTAAGACGGCTATAAAAAGTTTGGAAGTGGACAGATTAAAAAAGGCACTGCTGATGAAGTTTTATTCTCAAAACCTGGTTACAATGCTCTAAGTGATCCATATTAAGACCCAAAATATATTTTACGGAAAAACAAGGCTACTCTAGGTAAAAGAGCATTTGTTCCAAATGGTGGACCAAAGGTTGTGTAAGTCTTTGCTGTCTCAAGAGATTTACGTAGTGTTAATAGTGAATTTGACCACTCAAATACAAAGGTTTTCAAAACATACGACCATAGAGATGACACAGGAAGAGTAAAAACAGGGCCTAAATCGTTTCTTCACGCATCTCATAAAAATAATAGACAAATTACTGCACAAAGTAATTTGTTTTCAGTTTTTGAATACTCGTGTGATCCTTATGAAAGAAAACAAAGAAACTAGCAAACTGAACAGAAGAAACATAGAGATAGATTTTTAGCGAGACCTTTCTCCAGTTACTCAAGAACGAATCATACTTTCCTCAATGAAAGAAAGACTTTTGGTGAAGAAGGAAGTCTCACTCCTGTAAGATTCTTTAGCTAACTTCAGAGTAATAATATCTTGTTGAAAGCTGTGAAATCAATACATGACCAACCTTTTAGACCTAATAATCCTGCTAAAAAAGGATACAATAAGACACTAGAATCATTTCCGAAGTATCAAACTGAGGTTGGAGAAAGAGAAGCAAATGTGATAAAAGGATCTGCAGATAGACCTCCATGGTACCATACCTAGCAGATGAAATCAGTTCCCTGCAAAGGAACGCAGGAGAGCATCAGACATATGAGACAGACAAATGCTTGGTGAATTAAACATATTAATGGCAAATCTACTTACATCATCTTCAGATCTTTTGCCTTTTGTCCTCATAAGTAATTCCATTGCTTCCAGCAGACGCACGTTTAATTCCAACTTCGATGTCTCCGTTCTAGTTCTCTTCAGAAGCAGGAGGATCTGTGAGTAAATCAGCTAAGAAAATTTGCTTCGATCTAACAAAAGCAATTTCTGAACAGTTCTCATTCAAGTAATCAATGTAGATTTTAGCAATCAGTCTCTTCTCGGTATCTTGCAACTTGCAGGTTTATGAAAGTGCCTTGTCACAGACCTCGATCATTTTGACGAAAGAGTTATGAGCACTTGGATTCAGGAATCTTAACATACTCACATATGCTGTATACAGTTAGTAATGATCTCCAACAGAACTGAGAGTCCTCTAGAAGATTTGAATTGCCTTTTCCTCATCTTTCATTTTCTTCCACATAAACCACAAAACCACTTACAAATTATTGAAATCTAGAATAATGAATAGTCAGCAAAACAATCGTCGCAGCATCTTCCTGTAGTTAAAATTTCTTATAAACTTATTCATATATCTGCAAAGTTTTATCAAAGTTCGCATGCCTGCATTCAAAATTGCAGTAAGCGAGAATGACTCTGATGTAAGATGGCGCTTTATTTTCGTATAAATCAGTATAAATAGCCCTCGCCGTGTCAACATTCTTGATTGACTCTTCATACTCAGCCTTATCCAACATCAGCGTCACATATTCAAGCGCATTTTCATGCAAAGCTTCCCTCTTACTCGCGGCATCTGATCGTAGCTTCGGATCATTGAGATACTTATCGATAAAAGTAATAAATAAATCCCAAACACCTTTATTCTTATCTTACGAAATCAAATATCTTTCATACAAATCCTTCGCTTTCCCAAAATCTCTATTCTAGATCTAATGTTCAATATACTCCACCCAAATCGCCCCATTATCAACCTCCCCTTAATCCGCATCATAAATCCCCTCCAACCCTGCAAAGTTCTCATAAGGGAACACATCATTAATATGCAATTTAGTCCTATCCTAAGTCTCATAAACTTTTCGAATAAAATTCTCTTTATTCCGCGATGCCAGATGTAAAGTGACCTCAACCTTCACTTGTGCATAAGCTTGCAAGTTTCCACTTTCATCATCTTTCATTACTGAATCGCTGGTAAATATATCAAAGTAATCATCGATAAATTCTCTGTATTAAACGTATATTTTATCTAAGTCTTTTAATGGCATCTTCATTGCTTGGAAATATAACAGGTTGATGAAGAAGAGGTTGTTGTGGGTCATCTCGAAATCTATGTATTTTTAATATATTTAGGCTGCTTAAAAATGACCGCCACATTTTGATTTTGCTGCTTCGAATATTCTAAGGGTGGAAGGGGAGGACTTACGGTTTTGCTTTGCTGTATTGGTCTGATTTAATGACATAATTAACCATAGCAAACTCAATATACTCATTCCAGATCTCTACGCACTTATCATTTCTCGTTACAGCTCCCTCAAACCTATTTTACATTTAAACACGAGCAACACTTACAATACTCTTGCTTCTTCAATCCTGTCTAATTCTGTGAGGAGAGCCACAACTTTCTTGAGGTGACTGAGGGATAAGGGATGGTCTTTCAGAATGGATTTGTGAGCTTCTATTAAGGATAACTTTGTTTCGGGGGTAGGATCCTAAGGGGAGATGAGGGAAAGGGCTTACAAGGGATTCTAATTCCAAGATTTATTTAGACATTTTTATATTATATAATAAATGTCTAACCTCATAGACGACCTATTATTTAAATCCCTTGACAAGAAATACATAAATATTCATCAAACCAAAGAGGCATTGAACGAATCCTCTTCCACTTCTTTTGAATCTGATTGTGATATGCGCGCTTCACCAGCACATCTACCGCCACCTTTACCTATGAGGATTCCTACGAAGAGGGCGATTGATAGAAGAAGATCTATGATTATTCTTAATTTAGAATTTTTTATTTTTTTCTTC
>NVTG01000103.1 GCA_002401495.1 Candidatus Kaiserbacteria bacterium | reverse complement strand
TTTCTGAACCGAAAGATCGTAGTATTTCAGGTCAACGTCGAGATACGGCAGGATCAGTTTGTTTTTGATGAAGTCCCAGATGATCCGGGTCATCTCATCGCCGTCAAGTTCGACGATCGGATTCTTAACTTGAATCTTGCTCATAGAATACTCCCTTGCTGGCCGCGGCCGACATGCAGCGCGGCTGCCATTCAAGATGGTTAAATCTCTGTCTTCCGGCGCGCGAGGGAGCGCCCTGGCCGCGTCGGGAGTGCGCAACATACAGTAAGCCACCAGAAAATCAAAGAGGGCTGGAATACAACAATGTGATGAGGGGCACCTAACCCGGAATTCTGCGCTTTCTGATCATTGATTTCCGCGATTTCTGAGGCTGAAAAGTGCAATAATCCTGATCGTTTAGGCGAATTTGACGATAAGTTCGAAAAAACTGTCTATCAGCCTCGTAGAACTGATTTTTCTGATCCGGATCAATGACCGCGCGGTCAGTTAAGCGATATCGTGATGCTATTGCCGATGAGCGGTGGAGACTCCGGTCATCGGCAATTCATCAAAGGGGAACTGTCATGAACATGACAAATGAAAACATCATTGTCCTGATAATCTGCGTGATCGGCTTCTGCCTGCTTGGGTTCGGTTTTACCAACCGTGACCGCAATTGGGGTGTCGCAATGATGTGGATCGGGCTTGTCACCATGTTGGGGCCGATTGCCTGGCGGTTGCTGACCCTGTTTGCGTGAAAGTGTCCGATATTTTCAGGCGGGCATGCCTGCAGATCGGTCAGTTGTTGAAACTATCGGGTCCGGCGCTGTTCGCGATATGGTGGCAAAAGCGCAGTAATTCTTTCTTTGCGCTACTACCGGGGCGCTCCGCGTAAATTGGCGCGTGGTTACGTTTCGTGCTCGACGCAAATTTTTTCAGAGTCCTTGTCTGAAAGCGGCACATTCAAAAGCCCGCAACGGTTTGACCCGGCGCCGTTTTCCGTCTTGTCCGTCCGCTGGAAAAAGCGGCAGCTTGCGCAAATTCCAAAGCTTTTCGCATTGTTGAGACGGATTGCCTCAGTCAGAACTTGTGAAAGGGCCTCCTGCAGGGACAAGCCGTTCCGGGTTGCTTCGATGCAGGAAGCAAGTTTTTGCCGAGGGTCATTTGTCAGATGCTGTTGTCCCAGTGGGGTAAGGGCAATGTCCACCGAGCGTTTGTCGCGTGCACTGGGCGTTCGCTTAATGCAGTCCTTTTTCTCCAGTGCAATCAACGTTTGGGACACTGTCCCGCGTGTTGAGCCAAGATATTCTGCAAGTGCGGCTGGGGTTCTTGAAAAGCGGTTGGCTTTGGCAAGATAGCGTAATGCTTCCCATTGTGCCGGGTTGAGCGGGCCTTTTTGTTCTTCGGCCTGCATCAGGCGGGCGATCCGTTCAATTAGATCTGCTGCCTTAAGTGCGTCTGGTTTCATTGTAATAGCGACTCGATACTAAATGGTTGACCTTCTCGTGGTCTGCGAATATAGATAATAGCGACTCGATACTATTATCACAAGGATCGCAAAATGACTTCACGTATTCTCCCCTTGGCTGGCACCGTCCTGATTGCAGGATTGATTGGCAGCTCAGCACATGCACACCGGATTGAAGCGCCTCTGACGGCAGATAACCCTGCATTTGACATTCATCATGCAGATATCGTTCGCAAAGATACAACCCTTGAATTCACCATGTATTTCGAGGGTGGGGCAGGAACCGAAACACCAGATGCACACGGACAATTGGCCGGCGCCCCGGTGTGGTCATATGTGTGGCCAACCTCGATTGACACCTCTGTAATCGGTTTCGACGCAGATGCAGGTATTCTCTCGTTTGCAGTAACGTCCCATCCTGACTTTGATGATACGCCTCTTTTTGATGAAGACGGTGACGGGAATCCGGAAAATGACGGTCGCCGCTGGCATTCGCATTGGGTGGTTCTTGTGCCCGATGACGCCTGTGGGCAGGACGGGTTGAAGGTGCGCGATATTCCTGAGGGTGCAACGCCCAGTCTGCCCAAAACCTGGCCGGGGCTTCCCATTCTGATCGACAGCCCGGGCTGGCATCCCCGCTTTGCCGAGGACAGCCTGGTTGTGACCGTCCCGTTTGATGCAGAGGCTGATCTTGAAGGAGCCAATTTTGATGCGGTAACGGCTGCCTTGCAGGTAAATGCCAGCGTTCACGATCCACTTTTGTGTGTGACCGATGTCTTTGAGGCTGCTGGTGGTTTGAAAATGCCCGGCACGATAAACTAAGGGAGCCGCCGATGGGGAAAACAGCAATCGCCATGCGTCATGTCGGGTTCGAGAACCTTGGTGCTTTTGCCCCGGCCATAAGGGCAGCGGGATATGACATTGTCTATCACGATGTCGGCATGGATGACCGGGAACAACTGGAAACACTGGACCCCGATCTATTGGTTGTTCTTGGCGGCCCCATCGGCGCACATGATGAACACAACTATCCTTTTCTGACGGATTATATTCGTTTCCTTGCCAGCCGACTGGAACGCGACCGGCCGACGATGGGAATCTGCCTTGGTGCACAGCTGATTGCGCGGGCAGCCGGAAGCCGTGTGTATCCCGGGTCAGTGAAAGAAATCGGTTTTTCTCCGATCACACTCACCGAAGCCGGGCAGAAATCTTGTTTGGCGGTTTTTCGGGAAAGCCCGACAACTTTGCACTGGCACGGCGATACATTTGATTCGCCACGAGGTGCGCAACTTCTTGCAAGCAGTCAGTTTTATGAAAACCAGGCCTTTTCCCTCGGTGCGAACATTATCGCGTTCCAGTTCCATCCAGAGGCGACATCAGTTGGTTTTGAGCAATGGCTGATTGGTCATACAGCCGAATTGTCGCAAGAAGGTATAAGTATCCCCCGGCTTCGTGCTGATGCCGACATGTTTGGACAGTCACTAGACAAAAAGGCCGGTATTATTTGCAGGTCTTGGCTCAACCAGCTTCGGGTGTGAGGGGCGAACTATCTGCGTGGCTATTGTCTGGTTCGATGCCATAGCCACGCAGAAACATATCGACCGCCGCAATTACGTGGCTATGCAGGTCCTTTGCCTGTGGTTCCCAGCCCATATAGGTCATCTGGCGAAAATCGTAGTCGGCCTTAACGAGGCTTGTGAAGAATACGGCGGCCTGTTTTGCATCGCCCTTCGGGAAGTTGCCTTCGGCCATCTGGCGCTCAAAGAAAGACGTGATAATACGTCGCCCTTTCATAAGGCCGCTTTCATAAAACACCTTTCCCAGTTTCGGGAAGCGTGGGACTTCCGCCAGAAACAGCCGCATATAGCGGATCGTATCGGGCGAGGTCAGAAGCGTCATAAGCGTTTCGGCAAATTCGATCAGTGCGGCACGCAAGGGCAATTGTGACAATTCCAGATCAGCCATCACCGATGTAACCCGGCCCGTGCAATCGCGAATGACGGCTTCGAACACGCCATCCTTATTTCCAAACAGCTCATAGATCGTTCGGCGAGATCCGCCGGCCTCGGCGGTGATCATTTCCAGTGTCGTGCCGGCAAGCCCATGTTCGCAAAACAATTCGCGCGCCGCCTCGATCATGGCTTCGCGACGTTTCAGGGTTCTGGGATCGATCTTTTTGCTGTCTGGCACAGGGGTTTTCCGATTCCGCACTTGACGTTTGGTACTGGATAGTACCATAAATTCCCAAATGGTACTGATCAATACCAAAAGGAAGAATCAGGCAATGAGTGTGAAGAAAATCATCCTGCCCCTGTTCGCAGCAGCGATTATCGGTGGCGGTGGATATTACGGGTACTATTGGGTGACCGAAGGTCAGTACCATGAAAGTACCGACAATGCGTATCTTCAGGCCGATGAAGTCGCCGTCTCGCCAAAGGTGTCGGGCTATGTTGGCGATTTGCGGGTTGCGGAAAACCAGCCAGTGCGCAAGGGCGACTTGCTTCTGACCATCAAGGATGATGATTTCCGCCTTGAACTGGCTAAGGCCAACGCCGCCCTTGAGGCGCGCCGGTCGGCGGTTGGCACCATGGAAGAACAGATCACCCTTCAGGATGCGGCGATCAAACAGGCAACTGCGAATGTCGATATTGCGCGGGTCGAACTTGGACGCACCAGCGATGATTTCAATCGCTATGAAGATCTGGTCAAAAAGGGTGCGGCCAGCCGTCAGAAATTTGACTATGCCAAGGCCGATCATCAGACCGCGCAGGCGGCGGTTGCTGCGGCCAACGCCACATTGGCCGTCGAAAAGGGTCGTCTTGGTGTTTTGCGCGCTCAGAAGATCGAGGCAGAGCGGGCTGTAAAACAGGCCGAAGCCGCCCGTGATCTGGCCCAGCAGGCGCTTGATGATACCCGCCTTTATGCGCCGTTTGATGGTGTTGTCGGGAACCGCTCGGTCCAGATGGGTGCATTGGTGCAGCCGGGTGAGCAGCTTCTGGTGCTGGTGCCGCTTCCGGGCACCTATATTGTTGCCAATTTCAAGGAAACCCAGATCAGTCACATGGCGCCGGGGCAGAAGGTCTCGGTCGAGGTGGATGCTTTCCCGGATGCCGAGATTGTTGGCCATGTCGCGAGCTTTGCCCCGGCAACCGGTGCGCAATTCAGTCTGCTACCGCCGGAAAATGCCACCGGCAACTTCACCAAAATCACCCAGCGTGTCCCGGTTCGGATCGAACTTGATGACAGCAAATGGGCCAAGGCACTGCGACCGGGGCTTTCGGTGGTGGTCAATGTGGATACCCGCAATGCCAGTGGCGAAGAAGAAGTCGCCGGTGTTGGTCTTGCGCAAGGGATCGTCCCGACGGCGGAACTTTCGGAGCTTAACTGATGGCAACCGTTAGCCCGACAACAGTGCCGCAATCCGAAACGCGTCCGATGGAAACCGCCCAGTTTATCGGCTGGGTGGCGATGGTTGTCGGCATGTTTCTGGCGATCCTTGATATTCAGATTGTCGCCAGTTCGCTTGAAAACATTCAGGCAGGATTGTCGGCAAGCCCCGATGAGATCGGCTGGGTTCAGACCAGCTATCTGATTGCCGAAGTGGTGATGATCCCGCTTTCGGGGTTCCTGTCGCGCCTGATGTCAACGCGTTGGCTTTTCGTGATTTCAGCACTTGGCTTTACCGTGATGTCGGTGGCGTCCGCCTTTGCCTGGTCGATCGAAAGCATGATCTGGTTCCGCGCCCTTCAGGGGTTTCTTGGCGGGGCGATGATCCCGACCGTGTTTGCCACGACCTATATCATTTTCCCGCCAGACAAACGCAATGCCGCGTCGGTCATGATTGGGTTGATTGCCACCATGGCGCCGACCATCGGACCTACCCTTGGCGGGTTCCTGACGCAGTCATTGTCCTGGCACTGGCTGTTTCTGATCAA
>NVTG01000102.1 GCA_002401495.1 Candidatus Kaiserbacteria bacterium | reverse complement strand
AGAAATTTCTGAAAAGTCGCGTCGTCACCTGGGTTTGCCGGCAAGGCTTGGCGGCAATGGACAAATGAATTTCGAGGGATAGAGATGGATACCATTTTAGCGACAATAGACACCGAGAGAGGGCCTGAGTGGGAGGCTGCACTGATAGCGGGTCTTCTCAAGACGAGGGTGAAATTGATTGAGGAAAAGGCGACCTCAGGGCCCGATGGCTTTCCTTACCTTTTAGTTGAGACGGCAAAGGGCGATGTGGCTGAGAATATGACTGACAAGCTCGAGACTGAGAAACTTGAACCGGTGCTGGAAATCATCGATTGGTTGAGCCAGAAGGGGGTGGGTCTCGTGTTGAATCCGTTGCGTGAACCATATCCTGATCTAGTCTTAACGTACGGAATGATCTGGAGTTTGCATCGTTTTGGTCGCATTGAATTGCCATCAGAGAATTTTTCTAGAGATTTTCAAGCAGGTGAACCGACCGAAGATGTGTTGCCAACAGCAGTGCGCAAGATGATTAAACAATTCTTTTTGGACAACGGTGTTTTCTCATTGAAATTTATGTTGGTGACTCGGGTGGAAGGTTTGGAGTTGTGTTTTTCTCTGGAGTCGCTTGGCAATCCCCCGTCAAAAGAGCACGAGGGAGTTGCAGAAGCCATTTCTTGGTTTTTGCCAACTAATATCGGCGTAAGTTTAGCCTCTGAAAAGAACATTCAGGGCTTTGTTGCAGTTTAGAATTTAGTGCAGTTGTCCCCCTCCTTCAAATTCTCCCTCATTTGGCAAGAGGTCCAAGAGGCATTCGCGCCAGTATTCCGGTGCGGAGTCTGAGAAATCAACTGCGATCTCAAAGATACCCTTGCCGACCAATTTAGTTCTGACAATTCTGCCGTCTATTTCAAGGTTCATTTCAGTAATTGTAAGTTTCACTCTTTCATTAACAATGCATTCGATAGAAAGATTTTCTCGAAGAACTTTTGGAACAAAATCTTTGCGATCGATTTGCAGTAGAAAGCCGGTCGCCGAGGCATCTACTATGCGTCCGGTGCGTGCGAGTAGAGAAAATTGATCGAGAGAAGTGAGCGATTCAATGTGAATTGGATCTAACAATTTTCTGTTTGAATCTCTTTGTTCCATTTTCATCTTTGCTTCCTTAAGTTATCTGCCGCTACTTACTGCTTCTTGCTACATACCACGTATCGGTTGAACTAGACCAAAGTTGAGAGCTCTGAGAAAAGTAAAACAAAAAAATAAAAAGTGTCGAAATTCAGGTCACGACTCAAAAAAATGGACGCTTTTAAAGCGCCTCGCAAGATTAACAGTCCGTCAACATTGAGTGTCTAAGTCTCAGTTTGAGATGGTGAGCATTTTGATTGTGAGGTATAGCCAAGCTTAACCTATTCTTATCTTTGATTGCCTATTGTGTTTGGTAGAATGGTGAAGTGGTGACATGGAACGTAAATTGAGAGTCTTAGTTGTAGACGATGAAGAGCTTATTCGTGAGCTCATTGTAGAGGCCGTAGAGCCATTTATCGATGGTGGCGAAATTATCGAGGTTTCGGACGGACAAGAGGCGCTTGAGGCCTTTCGGGAACAGCGTATAGATATCTTAATAACTGACATTCGTATGCCACGAGTGAGCGGAGAGGAGCTTGTCGAGTGCCTTGAGGAGTACAGTTTCAAGGTGCCGATGTTAGTGGTGACGGGACATGGTGACCGCGAGATGGCCATACGATTGATGCGTTTAGGGGCCTTTGATTTTTTGGAAAAGCCCTTCGATAGTGAACTTTTAGAAGAACGAATTTCTCGCGCCGTTGAATCGAGACGGAAGATCTTACTTGAACTCAATTTAGCCGAAGAAAAATTGGTTGAAAAGGGTCTGATTGGCTCGATTGATGAATATTATCAGTTGGGATATGAAGAGCGTCGTGCGCTAATCAAGAAAATGTCCTAACAGGTATTAGGTCTTTCGTGCGGATCTGATTTTTCTGAAAAATCTTGGCAATAAAAAAGAAACCCAAAATGTGATGAAAAAGTATGAGGTAAAACTCCAAATGGCGTTGCTGGGTAGACTTTTACTAGCTGTAACGATTGAAAAGCATATGGCATAACCAATCAGTACGCAAAATATTTTTGCGAGCGAAAATCCGATGTGATCGAGGTGTTTTAGGTCTGCAGTTCGGCGGCCCGAAAAGAGAAGCATGCCCCATAAACTGCCGAACAAAGTAAGTAAGCCGCTGTTTGGCATCCACATGGGCAACAGAACTGTTACGGTAGTAAGCATGATAATTCGTTTTGCATAACCACGGGGGTGCTCAAGAGAGTCGATGAATTTGGAGTTTCTAACCCACAGTCCGGCAAGTACAGCACCGACGGTCCACCCGGTGATAACGTCGAAAAAGAAATGTACGCCGAGGTAAATTCGTGAAAGGCCAATTAGCGAGGCACTTGCCAAGGCAAGAATTTGCACACTTCGTGATTTTACCGAAAGAGCGATGAATACCGCGAAAAACCCTGCAGTTTGTGCGTGACCACTGGGAAAGCTAAAGTTACCAGGGTTTTCAAGCGGTGTGACCAAGGAACTTTGTACAAAGGGACGTTCGATCGCGAAGAGCGATTTCAAGATAAGATTAGTCAAGGCGCTGCAAAGGACTCCGTACATTAGGCGCAGTCCAAGTTTTGTCGAAAACACCCAGAAAACTAGGGGCAATAGAATCATGTAGCCTTTCGAGCTACCTAAGAAGGCAAAGAACTTGAATATCGAAGTTAACAGGGGGGTGCGATAGGCTTCAATAGCGTGATTGAAATCAATACCGAGTTGGATCAGGTCAGTCATCAATGTAAGGCGTCCGGACTCTTTGGTGCAGAAAAGCGGTCTGGCCATGAAACTGGGCGGCCCTCTGTGATATCCATCATGCGTTTGAGTGAGCCCTGTGCGCGCTCGATCAGATCTGCCGAGAGCTCGATTTGTGGTTGCTGAAACTTCAGCGCGTCGCGAACCTTTTCAAGTGTGTTGAGTTTCATATAAGGGCAATCGTTACAGGCGCAATTATCTGCCGGTGCCTGAATCAGTGTTGCGTCGGGACGCTCTTGCTGCATTTTGTGCATGATGCCTGATTCAGTGGCGATGATAAATGTTTTCACGGCAGTGTTGGTTTTTACTTCACTGAGAAGTTTTGAGGTCGAACCGATGACATCGGCATACTGTAAAACACTGTCGGCACATTCCGGGTGGGCGACGACAACGGCATCGGGATGTTGTTTTTTTAGCTGGTATAATTTCTTACCTGAGAAGATCATGTGTACTTCGCACGAGCCATCCCAGAGTTTCATTTCGCGACCGGTAAGGCCTGCGATGTGTTTGCCAAGCTGCTTGTCTGGGCCAAAAAGAATTTCGCGATCTTTCGGAATGGCATTAACGATTTTTTCAACGTTTGAAGAGGTGCAGATGACGTCAGAAATGGCTTTTACCTCAGAGCTGCAATTCACATAGGTGACCGAAATGGCCTCAGGATTTTCTTCCCGCCAGGCGCGGTATTTATCGATAGGTGAGGAGTCTACCAGCGAGCAGCCGGCATTCATATCTGGTGCCAGCACAGTCTTTTTAGGCGAGAGAATTTTCACGCTCTCTGCCATGAAAATGACTCCGGCGAGCAGGATTACAGGATTCTCTGCCTTTTGTCCCATTTGTGCCAAGAATAGACTGTCGCCAACGTGATCTGCGATGTCTTGGATGTCGCCGTCCTCATAGAAATGGGCGAGAATCAGCGCATTGTGCTTGTCTTTCAGCTCTAGAATTTCTTCTTCGATATCGTGGTAAGCCATTGAGCATGGATTTACCGTTCGGCGACTCAGGAGTCAATAATCGAGGTTCATCTGTCCTAAAAGTGTTCTAAAATCGAATGTCGTCTGGTTGCAGCAATTAGACTTCGCCGCCTTTAAGAACAGTTATAATCGATTTAGACAGGGTTTTGAGCGTTTCAAAGACACCTTCACCATCGACGGCAGAAGCCTCGAACTCGGGTGAGTTGTAGCGGTTTAGCGCCTGGCGCAGTTTAGATAGCGCGGTGGCATTTGGGAGGTCGCGTTTATTGTACTGCATGACCATTGGGATATCGGAGATGTCGTAACCTTGCTGATCGAGATTTGTTTTAAGGTTTTTCAACGACTCGATGTTCTCTTCCATGCGTTCTTCTTGGGAGTCTGCAACGAAAACGACTCCGTCGAGGCCTTTGAGAATCAGCTTGCGACTGGCATCGTAAACCACTTGCCCGGGCACTGTGTATAGGTGAAATCGTGTTTTGAAGCCGCGAATTTCGCCGACGTTGATTGGTAGAAAATCGAAAAATAATGTGCGTTCAACATCGGTATTTAAGCTCATAAGTTTTGAGCTGTTGTCATCGCTACCAATTTTTTTGTAGACCCACTGTAGATTCGTCGTTTTGCCACCCAAGGATGGGCCGTAGTATACCACTTTGCAGTGGATCTCTTTGGCGTTGTAATTAATGAACGACAAATGTTTCTCCGTTGCTGTCTATCTATCCAACATCACTGGCGCTTAAAATTCTGCTCGATTATCTAGCGCCAAGCCAAGTGTGCGATGGTCGATGTAGTCGATGTCACTTCCGAAGGGTACTCCATGTGCGATTCGAGTCAACCGAACTTTACCTTCAAGTTCTCTTTTGAGGTAGAGAGATGTGGTATCTCCCTCGAGATCGGCATCGAGAGCAAGTATAACTTCTTCAATTGGTTGGTCTGAATCTTTACTTTGATCAATTCGCTCGATGAGTTCTTTGATGCGCAGATCTTTTGCGCCAATGCCATCGAGGGGAGAGAGTGACCCTTGTAGCACATGATATCGTCCGCGAAAGCTGCCCGAGCTTTCTAGGCGAGAAATATCCATGGGCTCTTCAACCACACAAAGACTTTCTTGAGAGCGGTTTTGATCGGCGCAAAAATGGCAGGTTTCTTTTTCGCTGTAGCAGAAACAAGTTGCACAAAGTCGAACATTTTTTTCGACCTCGTCGAGTGCGTGTCGCAACCTTTGCGAGTAGCCGTCTGCTTGCAGAATGTGATAGGCCAGCCGCTGTGCAGTTTTTTGACCGACTCCGGGAAGGCGGCTGAGTTCGTGCACCAATAATTCAAGTGAGGGAATATTTAACATGGACTTAGAATAACCCCGGCATCGACATTCCACCAGAAATCTTTTCCATGGCTTCATTGGATTCTGTTTTTGCCGTTTTGAGTGCATCGTTGGCTGCGGTGACGATCAAGTCTTCTAGCATTTCAATGTCATCTGGTTGGACAACTTCGGCATCCAGTTTTAGAGTTTTTAACTGGCTTTCACCATTGACGGTGACTTTCACAGCTCCACCACCCGCGCTGCCTTCGTATT
>NVTG01000101.1 GCA_002401495.1 Candidatus Kaiserbacteria bacterium | reverse complement strand
ACTACAATGTAACTATTATGACCGATCGGATTCCAGGAATCGAAGAAGGAGATTTTTTCTATATGATGAAATGGTTTATGGACGTACCATGTGCGCAATTTTACAAAACACCAGTTGAAACCGAGAAACCAATCTGTTTTTCTCTTGAAGTTGCATTTTGTCCCGAAACTTAATTTGTGTTGATAATTTCACGCGAAGAACAAAAATGTTTAATTTCTTTAACCTTTTTTACAATTTTATCATAAAACAGTGAAATTTGAAGACTTGTTGTTTTGTCATTTGTATATGTTATTTTGAGATTTTCCAATCCGCACAAACTATTTTTTAGTCCAATTTCAAGACGAGAAAGATTATCTAAGACTTTATGTTTTTCTTTTTCTTCATTTGGTTTTAAATCGTATTCTACTGAAACATAAACACTGTTCATAAGATCATCTGTTTTTTCAAAAGTAGCATCAACAAGTGCACTGATGTCGTCTGTTGTTTTTTTCTAGAATCGCGGTTATATGACCGTATTACGGGTTGAAAAGACGAAGATTCCTCGATTGAAATTCCACCACATGCATCTCTTCGTAGACGACCATGCTCTGGGACATTTGCGATAACCCCCAATTGAAGAATGATTTTATCAAGAGACATCTTTATTATTTGTCAAGATTTAAAAAAAGTTCGGAGAACGAAACTTTAAAAATCAACATCCAGGTTAATTTCTTCATTGCTGCTTAATTTATATTGTGTGTTTTCTCCTTCAAAGAAATTAGTTTTTGTTGGCATGGAGATCAGTTCCATGAAACCAAATGGATTTTTAACATTATAAATTTTTGAATGCCCTAAATTGTCCAAGTGAAAATCTGTTACATATTCGATATATTGTGACATCAATTTTGCATTCATACGTTCCAGATTCCATGGGAGAGCCTCGCAGATAAATTTCTTTTCGAGATCAGCAGCCTCTTTGAAAATCAGATGAACTTCTTTGTCGGTTAATTTGTTTTCAAGAAGATTATATAGTTGAATTGCGAAATTCACATGAAGACCTTCATCGCGTGCAATATATTCATTGGATTCTGTAAGTCCTTTCATTAGATTGCGTGATTTTAACCAGAAAATGGCTGCAAAACTTCCAGAAAACATAACACCCTCGATGGCAGCAAATGCTAAAAGACGTTGTGCAAAAAGAGGTTTTTTGTAATTCAGTTCTTTGACCAATTCCAACGATTGTTTGTCTCCGTGTTGTTTCAGGTGCTGAATTGTTTTTTGAATCAATTTGTTATCGGTGAAATCATTATTTGTTGAACCAATCCATTCCAAAGCCCATTTTGCCTTTTCTTCGATAATTGGAATTGTTTCGATTGCTCTGAAAAGTGTATCTCGTTCTTTTTCATCTTCGATATATGTATTTAGCATCAAAGAATATACTTCCGATTGCCCTGTGAGAATTCCATTAAATACACCTTGATGTTTCAGTGGTTCGTTAAAACAATATGTTTCTTCGTATTTGTTTTCATCTATAATTTCTTCGATGGTGACAAATACAATTGCATTTTTTGCAGATACATTGTTTAAGATTTGAAGACGATTCGGACTAAAACCAATTCTTGAAAGTTTTTGAATCCCCAATGTTGTAATACTTAAACACCAAGATAATTGGCAAGGATATTCCTTTCTTCCACCTTCTCCATCTGGTAACAAACATGTTTTTTGGTTCTGTGCTGAAGATATTTTTGTTTGAATTCCAAGAGTTTGAATCATTAATTGAACCTGTTTCAAAAAATCATTATTTGTTGATACAATTTGAATCGTTTCTTGTCCTTTTGGTCCATATCCAATACAACCATCTGCATCGCAATATCCTTCAAGCCAACGAAGTTTCGAACATGTAGAATAATTAATTGGAACAACAAATTTGTTTTCTAATTGTATTGGAAATTGAACAGTGATTGAATTTTGTTTTGTGGGATTATATATCAAATTCGAAATATCAAGATGAGAAATCAATTTTGTTTTTTCTCCATGTAAAACCACACAAGGATCGCCATAGTTGTATAATCCGTCGTCTCCGCAAAAGAATCCGTGTGTATATGGAAATGGAAATTCTTCTGCTTCATTATAATCTACAATGGGTGTTTCAAATTTGACAAGTCTGTCTCCGATTTTCAAATCCTTTGTAAATACCTTTTTTGTTGAATTTTTGCGTGGATCTCCGTCTTGAACAATCCATTTATGTTTTTCTGTACATTCCAATTCCATCCCATTTGATAATTTGATTTTCAGAAGATGATCATCATCTCCTGTTTTTTTTACACATACTTGACTGAATTGTTCACCGTTCCACACATTTACATATTCATCTTTCAAATCTTTGATTCTTAGGTGTCCTTTATCTGTTAGGATCAATGTATTTTTTTGCACACAATGGACATTTTCCATCATACCCTGAAAAATATAAAAATATTGTGCTTCGGTTGCTTGTACTTCACTTGCAAAATTCATAATGATATTTTCATTGACAATTCCATCGCTGGCTGCAAAAAATGCTAAAACATATTTGAGAAAATGACGCTCATGTTCTGTTAGATTATTTTTCCAATCATTCAAATCTTGACCAAATTTAATATCTTCGGCTTTCCAGAAACAACTGAATTGTTTTTTATATGATTCCCAAATATCTGGCCATTGAATTGGAAAGGTTGTATAACGTCGTGGATTTTCACGAAGGAGAGGTTCGATTTTGTCTGCAGACATCTTTATTGTATCGTTTGTTTTTTCTTTAAGTAAGCAATATCAAACAGTTGAAGCCTATTACTTGGTTTAAAGATACACATGCAGTAAATGCAAGGAAAATGAACATCGGGACGAGACTTTTGCGCAATGGTAAAAAGATAGATTTAGGAGTGAATACAAAAAGACGAAACTTGATTGTTTTCACAAATGAAACAAAAAAACGATTCAAAATTGCTACAGAGCAGAGTGTTTATGATTTATCATCTGCAAGCAAATGGGTTTCTGCAAGCACTACAAGAAATTATGCTCTTCAGGATACAATTCTTGACTGGTTGGAAATATACGGAGAAAAAAATGGATATTGTCGCGATGAACAAGAAAAAACCGAATTTAATTTTAGTAAATTTATTATGGAAAAAGGAGAAGCATTCGAACAAGAAATAATTAAAGCAATTATCTCGAAACACGGGTACCACGTTGAAACAGTTGGCCAAGGTCATACGGATTCATGTTCGATTTCCCGATACCATGAAACACTCAATGCAATGAAACGGGGTGTTCCGATCATCTATCAAGGTGTTCTTCATAACAATAGAAATTATACGATGGGGAGTCCAGATTTAATTGTGCGATCCGATTTCCTTGAAAATTTGGTACATACAAATCCAATTGATAAAACAGAAACAAATGTAGGATGTAACTTTTCAAATGATTGGCATTATCGAATTGTTGACATCAAATATTGTACAATGCGTCTTTGTATTTCAAATGATCGTGTTCAAGAATATTCAAGTACACCTGCATACAAAACACAATTGGCAATTTACAATGAAGCATTGGGGCAAGCACAGGGTATTGTTCCACCTGAAGCCTATATTCTTGGCCGCGGTTGGAAATACAATTCAAATTCTCTGAAACAAGAATCTTCATCTGATGATGCTTTTGACAAGTTGGGGCACATTGATTATTATGGTGCAGATAGTAATTATATTGAAAAAGCACAAGGTGCTATTGAATGGATTAGACGTCTACGAACTTATGGACACAGATGGACACCAGTATCAAGACGACACGAAAATCTTCCATCTGTCAAAGAACTCTATCCAAATATGTCAAATTCAGAAGATTTTCCATTTCATTATGCAAAAAAGAAAATTGCAGATGAAATCGATGAAATCACAAGAGTTTGGAGATGTGGTGTTCGCAATCGCAATATTGCTCATGGTTTTGGTAAGTATCGTCTTCACGATGTTTCTATTGAAGATTTAGATGTCAATAGAAACACTCAAAATGTTATTTCAACTATTATCGATAGAAACAATCCTATGAATAATTTTATTGTTACACAACGTCAAGAATTGTCTGCCGATGTAATTTCAAATAATATTAACAATTGGCAAACAGAAGAAACAAAAAATGATATGTATGTTGATTTCGAAACAGTTAGTAATATCAATGATGATTTTTCGCAATTTCCCAAAAAAAATGGAACAAATATGATCTGGATGATTGGATGTGGATTCCGAAACTCCGAGACCAAGAAATGGGATTTCAAAAATTTTATTGCTGATCGTCTTATTCCATCTGAAGAATACAAAATTATTTCCGAATGGTTAACTTTTATGGAAAAAAGAAGTAAGAATCCACGTATTTTCCATTGGAGCACGGCAGAACAATATCATTTAGAACGTGCAAAAACACAGCATCGAGGACTAAGAAATTTAAATATCAGATGGGTTGATATGCACAATGTTTTTGTCAAAGAACCATTTACAATCAAATCTGCTTACAATTTTAAACTAAAAGAAATTGCTCGTGCATTTAAAAAATGGAATTTTATTGAAACAGAGTGGACAAATAGTTATGTCGATGGAATTGGTGCATCTGTCGCTGCATGGAAATGCGATGACAAATTTCACACATCGAACAAATCCTTGAAAGAATATGACATCATCCACGAAGTAGAAGATTACAACGAAATCGATTGCAAAGTTATTTTCGAAATTGTAAATTTTTTGAGAAAATATCTTGATGAGTAGTAATATACATTGGAATGAATACAATTACATTCGAAGAATTGCAATATCTTCAATCCTTTTTAAATGTTGATAGATTATCAACTAAGGAAGATACATTGGAAAGATTCAAAAAAAGTTGGATTGTAAATAAAAAAACAACATTTGAAATTTTATTCTTTCTACGTGATTGTCGAGGAGGCAAAGGCATTCGGAAGCAGTTTTATTGGGTTATAAATTATATGGCTCGACACCACAATCAAATATTAATTAAACATCTAAATCGTATTCCATATTTTGGCTGTTGGAAAGATTTGTGGGAATTAGCAGGCACACCTGTCCAACAAGAAGTAATAGATATGTATATAGCAGCAATAGTGATAGACAGAGAACACATGTTAAAAAACATTCCAGTGTCTTTTGCAGCCAAATGGTTTCCAAGAGAAAAAAGCACATTGGATAAAGAATTTGATATTGTTTATAATTTTTCATTGTCTATGAATCTTGCACCATCGCACATTCGAAAATGTTTTATAACTCCTCTTCGAAAATATATTGGTGTATGTGAAACAAATATGTCTCGTGGTAACTGGAAATCTATAGATTACAATCAACAAAATAGTGCAAATTATAAATACAGAAAAGCATTTAAGAAAACTAATAAAGAAATATTTATTCGATGGAGAGAAGATAAAGAAACTTTCTCGCCTGTTTCAGAAA
>NVTG01000100.1 GCA_002401495.1 Candidatus Kaiserbacteria bacterium | reverse complement strand
AATTGTTGGACATTGTCTAATACTGAAAGTTAAGCAACGCAGACAAATTCTTCTCCTTCACGGTTAGTTACTGTGGCTTCCTTGTTAGGGTTATAGCCATAGAATCCTCTGTTGTAAACTTCTAACATTCCTAAGGTTTGATAGGGCTTAGCGTCAACAATTGCTTCTCCTTGCTCAACAGTGAAAGTCCACAGAATGGAGGTTTGACCGATAAGAAGTGGGTTGGTGTAAAGAGCGCTAACTGAGATACGATGAGTTTTGGTGGCATCAATATCCATACCATCATCCAAAACGATGTCTCCAGTGGCGACTCCGTTTCTTCCAGTGTGGAATTGCTTAAGAACAACTGGGGCGTTTACTAAATCAGCTGTGTTCAATGAACCATCTCCAATGTGAGTTGGATAACTCCATTGAACGACCTTGTCTTGTCTTAAATAAGCGTTAATGCTAGTCTTTTCAGTTGTAACATCTTGACTATTTCCTCCATTGATAACATTGGTGGGCTCAAAGAGATGAATCCAAGTGGCTCCGTTAGGGAAATAGAAGTTCTTGGAGGTCACTTCATCATAACTCAAAGCGAGTTTAATTGAATCTCCAATCATGGGGTTCATTTCTGGGTTCTCATAAGCAGTTTGATCAGCTGGGAATTCAGCAGATTGTGGTCTCCAAACAGTTCCTCCGTTAACATTAGCCTTCCACATCCATTGATACATATATCTGATGAGCTCATATCTGATCTCAATAGCTCTCTTCATGGTTGCAAGGTCATCACCTTCAAATCTGTATGGTTCTTGTGCATCTTCTCCGAGTCCATTATGGTTTCTGGCAAATGGATAGAAAGCACCAATGACGGTCCATCTAGTACAAAGCTCAGCAGTAGTTTGATCCATGAAACCGCAAATGTCTCCTCCGACGAGTGAGAATCCGAATGTATTGAACAACATAATACCAGCAGTGGTTGTTTTCATTGATTCGTAGTTAGAGTGGTTATCTCCAAGCCATTTTGAAACATACTTTCCTGAACCAGCGAATGTTGATCTTGAGATGATGAAAGTTCTTTCAGCAGCATCCTCAAAGATCTTAGCAGTAGCAATACCTTGTTGATGTCCGAAGAGTGAGTGATAATTGTATTCAGTTGCAGCTTTGTCATCATTATGATAAGCATCAACTTGAAGTGATTTAACATTGGGGCTTTTGTTTCCGGGTCTCAAAGTCATAGTCTTAGTGAGAGAGTCTTCAATGATCTGAGCATCGTTCTTTTGTCCTTCAACGAAGTTAGCTGCTTCATTCATATCGAGCCAGATACCATTGAAATGGAAATCGGTTCTGAAAGTAGTGAAACATCCCTACCACCATTCAGCAGTAGCTGGTTTAACGAAATCTGGGAATGCAGCATCTCCTGGCCACACTACTCCGATCAAAGGAAGATCATCTCCAGGTGATTTGATGTAAAGATCTTCATCGAGAGCTTTCTTGTAGTTAACATCATCGAGATCAACTCCCATGCCAGCATCAATGATGGGCACCCATTTGATTCCAGCTTCCTACCAAGTAGCAATGCTGTCAGCGAGGCCTTCAAAGGCACTAGGATCGACGGTGAAGTCTTGGAATCCATCCATGTAGTCAATGTCTGACCAGATGGCTTCTAGAGGAATCTTATCAGTTGCATAACCATTAACAACGGCGTTAAGAGCAGCGGTGTTTTCATACCCGTATTTAGATTGATGCCATCCGAGCCCCCAAAGTGGTGGGAGGAGTGGCTTTCCAACAAGTTTATGATATTCTTGGACTGTTTCTTCATAGGTTCCATCAACAATCAAGTATAAGTCAATCAGACCTCCTGTCAATTCATGAATGATGCTCTTGCTACCTCCAGCACTAGTCAAGAAAACTTGTTAAGCACTAGCATTCAAGTTGAATAAACTGAAATAGTTGTTGTCTTGAGTCTTTCTGGCAAAGTAAACTGGATGTACACTATATCCCTGATTTCCGTCTCTAGTTCCATTATCTTTTTGAGCTGGATTATCAAAAGCCCACATGGTATAAGTTCCGTCAGTGAGTTCAAATTCATGGACTCTTTCTCCGAAACCGATCAAGTTTCTTCCGTTAACTTATTCTTCCATTCTGATGTATTGATTAGTGAAAGTGAATCCACCAATTGTTACGTAGGTTTGTCCGGCGTTGTTGGGGTTGATAAGTCTGACCTCGAATGATTCGCCTTCGGCGCTGAATTGAACGATGTTTCTAATATCAAAAGTAGATATACCTGTTAATTCTTCACTTCTCATGAAAGGTACTTCAAATCTAGCCTCATCCTTAGTGGTGATCTTAAGATTGAATATTTTTTGGTCAACAATAGAAGCAACACCAACCAATTCTTGAAGTTCAAGATTTCTGCCTGGAACTGGATCTGGGATAGGAAGAACTGAGAAAACAATTTCCGTCGCAGTAGATGATTCAATAACTCCCATATTATAAGTAGGTTCACAAGGGTTGAAGTCTGTTCCACTGAGCCCAATATTAATATCTTGAGTTTGATCAAATTCAATAACTTATCCTTCTCTAGCAGTCATAGTAAAGATCTCAAGTTCAGCATTATATACTCCATCGAGTTCAATAGCATCACCGTTCCATTGTCTTGCACAAGCAAATGGATCAGCTTCTAAGTAAGAGAGTTATTCGGAATCAACGACTGTGATTTTAGAGATAATTTCATTTCCATTAATATCTTGAGGTGCGGTTGAGTCACTAAGTTCATCAGAGAAAGTGATGGTTCTAACATCATAAGCGATATTCCATAATTGATGATTCTCTACAAGTAATTCTCCATCAGCAATATAAGTTTTTCCGTGAGCTTGTCCGTTTGAGTCGGGGAAGATGAGCATTTCAACGGGCAATTCTAAGAGGTCTTTGGTGGTTTCAAGTCCTTCTGGAATGTGTTGAGTCACGATTACTGAACCTGATCTTAATAAGATGTTAACATCTGTCCATGTATCTTCAAAGATAGCATCGTTTCCTCCAACAATGACGTGAGGAGTAGCAAGATTAAGGTGATACCAGTTGTTAGCAGATGGTAAATAAACAGTAATTTCTTCAGCTTCAGTGAGTGGTAGAACAACCATAAGTTCTCTTCCAATCATAACAGTTGATTCATAATCATCAGTTGTCTTCTCATCTTCGGGGTTGAAGAAATAAGCAGGTAAGAAGAATGGAGTACCATCTCTTTGAGCAAGGAACAATTGAGTGTAGTAATGTCTGAGGAGAGAATATCTCGTTTTGAAGGCTGCTTGGACTCCAGCTCTGTAATCGACGTTGGTAATCATGTAGGGTGCTTGATCAGTAGAGTCAATAAATTCTTCACCTTCAGGATGTCCGATAATATTGTGATTTCTAGCGAATGGGAAGAAAGCTCCGACTTGATGGAATCTAGCCAAGAACATTTGTCCCTTATCTTCACCAACTTCATTTTCTGCATCATCGAAGTTTCCATGGAATCCTCCAATATCAGCACCAGTGAAAGGAATCTAGAACAAATTGAAATTATAAATACCTGAAACAGCAAATCTAATATGTTCCCAAGTGGAAGCATTATCACCAAGCCAATGTTGATTATATCTTCCTGATCCAGGGAATGTTGATCTAGAAATAATAAGAGTCTTCTTTCCTTGGAAGGCAGGAGCTCCTTGCATCCATTGATGAGTAGCTTTAGCTTCCATAGCTCCATAAAGCGAGTGCCAGTTGTGATGAGTCTTTTCACCTGAAGCTTCAACTCCTTCAATAAATCCAAATTGTCTTGCATTCATGGGGACAGTGTGTTCGTTCAAACTGTCAACTCCTGGAAGACCGTCAACTTCTTTGAGGTTCTTTGAGCTCAAGTTTCTTAGTTATTCCATTGGCATTTCTGTGGGAGTAGGTGTTGGAGTTGGAGTCACTGTTGGAGTGGGTGTGGGAGTTGGGGTTGGGGTTGGTGTGGGTGTCACTGTTGGTGTAGGAGTGGGGGTGGGAGTTGGAGTAGGATCTGTTGATTTGAAGTTAGCTGGTTCATTCATGTCGAGCCAGATTCCATCAAATGTGATCTTTTCAGCAAAGGTATTGAACCCTGTTTCCCAATAAGCTTGAGTGTCTGGGTTAGTGAAATCAGGGAATGATGAATCTCCAGGCCAAACTTCTCCAACATAAGCGACATCTTCAGTGGGGTCTTAGATGAAGATTCCAGCTTCGATACCATCAATGTAGTATTGTGATTCAACGGGTCCAATTCCAGCATCGATAATGGGAATGAAATGTCTGTTGTTAGCTTGAAGTTCATTAGCAACATAATCAACGATACCTGCAAATGGTCTTCCTTCTTCGTCATCAACAGTGAAGTCTTCGAAAGCAACCATATAAGGAATATCAATCCATTGAGTCTCGAGTAAGAATCCAGCAGTAAGAGTAGCTTCTTTGGATGCTTTCATCTTTGCAAATGTATCCCATTTCCATGAGCACAAATGGAATCCGAGAGACCAGAATGGAGGAAGAGCTGGTTTGCCCACAATTTTAGAGTATTGGGCAACAATGTCAATAGCAGTTCCTTAGGTGAAATAGTAGAATTCAATACCTCCTCCAAGTTAAGTGAAGGTGATGATCGATCTTCCGGATGTGGGGAACTTGATATTCAAGTTAAGAGCGTTGGTTGTTAAAGCAAACATTCCAGCGAATGAATTTTCTGTTTCGTCAAGTTGCCACATGATGAAAGGATGCTCACCGTAAAGATGTTTACCTCCCTCTCCAGTGTCTTCGGGTGAAGCGGACTAGTCACGAGCGAATGAAGTGTAATCACCTTCTACAAGCCCGAATTTCATTGTTCTTTCTCCGAAACCGAAAAGTTTTTGAGTAGGTAAAGTATACCCAATTTCAACTTTATCCTTAGTATAGGTGAGTTGTCTCTTCTCGGTGGAGAAAATATTAGTATTTTAATCATTTCCATTGAATCTGAACCAGAAGCTCTCTCCGTCATCTAATTCACCAGTTTGGAAACGTAAGGCTCCCATTAAACTGACTTTCTAAGTCGGCTTGCTTCGAGAGATCCATTGCTCGGGAACTCTCCAAGTCTCGGAGTCTTGAGTCGCATCAGTCGGGAAGAAAGAAGCGCGTGCAATGGAAGAATCGTAGGACTCACATCTGAAGGTCAGACTGTCAATTTCGTCAGCATTCTCATCACTGTTCAGTTTGATCACTGCGGAAACGGCGTCAGTATCGATCACGTTGATGCTTTCCACTGTATAGTTGTTTTAGTCCTAAGTGTTTTCATCATCTCCACCACCTTTGGAGACGACGACAATGACGATCACAACTGCAGCCGCAACTATGATCCCGATAAGTAAAGTGTAACACAGACACTTTTTCTTTGACGAGCCTGTATCGCCCGTCTCATCATCAAGATTATTGTACTTTACTCCGTCACTCATTTGTTAAAAGGATATCTAATATAATTTAAGTTTTGGATTGTCCTATTAAATACCTTTTCTCCTCTGATAGCCACTAGTTGCGTCAAAATTAAATTAATAGTTAAGTCGTTTATCTTGCGCTCCTTAGTCCTCTGCCCAGGGGTTTTGGGGTTTTGGGGTTTTGGGGTTTTGGGGTTTT